>NZ_AUHR01000004.1 GCF_000423285.1 Laribacter hongkongensis DSM 14985 | reverse complement strand
ATCCTGCCCGGACCGTGCGGGTGCTGACGGTCATGCTGGCAGAGGAGTACTGACCGGGAACGGAGAGGCCGGTCGTGTGTCCGGTTTCCGTGTTCCGGTTTGGTTCATGTGTGTTGTGTTGCGACGTCGCCCGGTCCGGCCCTGTGCCTGCCGGGCGATGTGCGTTTGAGGAGGAAGGAATCATGCGTTCACGTCATGGGCAGGCCCGTCGTCTGGCTTCGACCGTGGGGCTGGACCGTCAGGCCTGGCTGGCGATCCGCCAGCGGGGCATCGGTTCGTCGGATGCGGCAGCGG
This sequence comes from Laribacter hongkongensis DSM 14985, assembly GCF_000423285.1. Classification (NCBI taxonomy): domain Bacteria; kingdom Pseudomonadati; phylum Pseudomonadota; class Betaproteobacteria; order Neisseriales; family Aquaspirillaceae; genus Laribacter; species Laribacter hongkongensis. Next base: position 257,459 of record NZ_AUHR01000004.1, on the reverse strand, counting down.
CCGTCGGCCTGTCGCCGTACAAAAGCCCGCTGACCCTGTGGCTGGAGAAGACCGGCCGGCAATTGCCGGAGGATGTGTCCGGCAAGGAGGCAGTGGTCTGGGGCACGGTGCTGGAACCGGTGCTGGCCCGGGTGTATGCCGAACGCACCGGACGCCGGATACGCCGGGTCAATGCGGTGCTGCAGCATCCCGGACATGCCTTCATGCTGGCCAACCTTGACCGCGAGGTCGTCGGGGAGGCGGCCGGACCGGGCGTGCTGGAGATCAAGATCGCCGGCTGGCACAGTGCACCGCAGTGGGAGGACGGCATCCCGGTGGCGTACCAGTGTCAGGTGCTACACCAGTTGGCGGTAACCGGCCACGCCTGGGCTGATGTGGCAGTGCTGGTCGGCGGACAGGACTTCCGGATCTGGCGGGTGGAACGGGACGAAGCGAAGATCGTCGACCTGATCAGGCGCGAAGCCGCGTTCTGGCAGGCGGTGACGGAGGATGTCCGCCCGGAACCGGACGGTTCGGACGACGCCGGCCGGGCGCCAGCAGTGGCCGGGGATCTATCGTGCCCTGCGCACGGGCAAGAACGTGTCCGTCACGATCGGCAACCGTACCTATCCGGTGCCAAGCCGTGATGCAGCCAGGGTCATCGACCCCTGGGGCAGTAAGGATTTCTCCTGCCGTCCGTAAGTTGTCCTCTTCAAGCAAGGCTGGTCCAGCGCCACTCCATCCCCCCGAACCCCATTCTGCCCGTTGGCGGGGTGGGTTTTTTAAGGCGGCACATACAGGAGATTCATCATGCAACGAGGCACCACCTCATCATGCCCCGGCGGGGCTATGCCCATCACGGCCTCTACCTTGGATAAGGCCAGATCATCCACTACGTCCCCCGGCAAGGGGTCAGGGTCGTGTCACTGGGTACGTTCAGCCGGGGCCGGAATTGTACGGTCCGGTTCCACCGGACGCGCCGCTACGGCACCGAAGCCAGCATTTCCCGCGCCCGCCAGCGGCTGCACGAGTACCGTTACCACCTGCTGTTCAACAACTGCGAGCACTTCGTGACCTGGTGCATCAGGGGACGGCCAAAAGCCGGCAGGTAAGCATGGCTGCAACGACACTGGGTTCGGCAGCCTTGTCGGTACGGGTCCTGCCGTTGCTGTGCCCGTCACGTCGGCCGGATCCGCTCCTGACCGCTCCGGGGCAGTTCCTGGCCCGGTATGCGGTATCAGGCCGGGGGCTGTCCGGGCCGGCGTGGCTGAATCACACCTAGCTGACAAGGACAGGTTCACCCGGGTAGCTGGTCATGGCAGCCGGACAGGCGCCGGATCATGCCATACGCATACCCAGATGACCATGAAAAGAAAAGAGCATTACGGCATATCCTTCCACCCGGACCGGGTGGAGGGGAGGCAACACGTTTCTTTTTTGGGCACGGACAACCCGCACGGCGTCCGGGGACGTCCCGGACAGGCTACGACCAGCCACTCCGTGATGGCATACCTGGTGGCATACCAAAAACAGTGAAAAAAGAAAAAGCCCTGACTAATCAGGGCCTTGACTTTGTGTACTGGCGGAGAAAGAGGGAATAACGGGAACCCCCATATACCACCGCATACAAACCATTGATTTGAATGGAAATTGCGTCAGATTTGTTAAGAAACATATCCATATTGGCCGCGTAAAAAGCCGAACAGTCACGAGGTCAACGCGAAGATTCTGGGACCACGATGGGGCACTAGTCAATGGCCGTTGGCTGTTCATACGACCGATTCTGTAGCTTAAATAATAGGCAGCAATCCCGCGCTAGAAGTTGGGGGTAGTTATGTCTCCCATCCCCTGCCGAGCCTGTGGATAACATAGAATTTGGTTATAACTTCAATAATAGCAAGTGTTGAAACTCCCCTCCCAGACACCCTCAGCGAGATACCTTCAAGGCTACCCCATGCCGCCTTACAACCCGCCTCCCTTGGGGTCGTCATTCCTGCGGGGGGCACCTCCACGGCCACCATGAGAGCGCCTTTAGGGAACAGCGAGCGCTTCTCTCTTCCTGCTGTCTGTCCCCGTGCAGGGCACCCCTGAAGGCCCCCTACGGGGGGACTGACAGCATTCGACTTCATGAGGATGGGTTTTCAGATTTTTCTGCTATTTTTTAGAGGCTGAGTTCGCCTCTCATCCTCAAGGGAGCCATCCAGTGCAACATATGCAGTTCCCAAGGGAGGGGAGACATTGAGAGCTGGGGGCAAACTCAATGTCTCCCCGTTGGGATGCCCTAGCGGGGCCCCTTGAGTAGCCGTAGCAGGCCATGAATCTACGGCAGACTAATCACGGAACCGCTTGAGGAGTTTCCCGATACGGCCCCTAAAAGAGCCTCAGCATCAATCAGTTCACCAAACCATCATCGTCATGGTCAGCAAGTGACAACGGTTCTATATGTGTGGTTACATGGGCATGTGGAATAATCTTTCTAATGTCGGATTCAACTCGTTCGCTCCATTCATGCCCGAGGACTATAGACCAATGGTCCGGCACGAGCAGATGGAGGTTGATAAATGCACGCCCCCCGGCTTCACGGGTCTGTAGCGCATGATATTCAATCTGATGCGAGCGATAACTCAATAGCAGTTGGCGGATTTGCTCCAGTTTGTCGTCTGGTAAAGATGTATCCATCAAGCCATTTACAGAGCGAGAAATAAGACGATACCCCGTCCAGACGATATTGGCGGCAACGATCAGGGCAACTACCGGGTCAAGCCAAAGCCAACCTGTTAACCAGACCAGCCCCACTCCGCTGATAACTGCCACCGAAGTCCATACGTCAGTAAGCAGGTGATGAGCGTCCGCCTCCAAGGTAATTGAGTTGTGCCTTCTTCCGGCCTTTAAGAGAATCATGGCTGTCGCTGCGTTCGCAATCGAAGCAACAACGGAGACCAAGAGACCAAATCCCACTGCCTCCAAGGGGCTTGGATTAAGGAGTCTTTCAATCGCTGCATATCCGATGCTAATAGCTGCGACAATAATCAAGAATCCCTCAAAGGCGCTTGAGAAGTATTCTGCCTTGCTGTGCCCGAATGCATGATCTTCATCGGCAGGCCGCTCTGCGACAGTCAACATCCAGAGCGCCATTAATGCTCCTGCGAGGTTGACCAGTGACTCGATGGCATCCGAGAGCAACCCCACCGAACCTGTGAGTTGCCATGCAACGCCCTTTAGTATGATCGTTACAATAGCTGTAGCAATCGACAACCAAGCGTAGATCGTCAATGACTTTGGTTTATTGTTCATGTTGGATGAACATCCGATAGGCTAGGTTTGTAGACTTTCGTCAGGAGTGCTTTTTTGTGGAGAGGCAGAATGATTGTGTGTGTTTTCTAGGCACTCAATTACTGACAACCGTATTGGCAATCTTCAGACGTAACACATGCTGCTCTTGTAGTGCATTCAGCCACAGGCTGTTCCGTCATCAATCTATTTCTTGGTCGGGTTCCTCAATGTGTTCCAGCATGTCGGAAAGCATCCGTGAAATATGCCTATCGGACGCGAAATAGAACACCTGTTTACCTTGCCGGTCTGCTGTAACTATTCGAGCGGCACGAAGAAGCCTGAGGTGGTGGCTGACGAGTGATTGGCTGAGGTCCAAAGAGCTTGCAATATCGTTTACCGCAATAGGCTGCTTAAAGCAGCACAACACGATACGCAGGCGGGTTATGTCTCCCAGCAAGCGAAACAGGTCCGCCAGTTCGGCTACAGGGGCTTCTGAAGGAGTGGACATAAACCAATAAACAAATTAACAGGTGTTCAGATGATAGGTATGTGCATGTGTTTGGTCAAGGGAGAACGTATTCATTGGTAGAGTGATGGACTGTGAGGCAGGTCCTTTGGGTTGCCCCTTGAGGGAAACTCACGGAGCTGGGATACCATGATGATGGAGGGAACCCTTGTTGATGGATACCTCAATGATGGTCATCCCCATGATGGGATTCATTCTCCTCAGAGGCACCTTTGAGTCATGGACTTCATGAGTGATGAAGATGCAGCTTCAATATGGTCATGACTTTGATCTGGTCTGATCGGCCCCTTTAAGGTGTGCCCCTCGGGCATCTGCCGGGTATTTCATTTCAGCTCTGGTCTCCTTGGTAAGTGTGGTGTCTGTATATGTGTAACCCTGGGTCTCCCCTAATGTGTTACTTAATTTCCTTGCATAAACCACTGGTCGTTTTACGGACTGTCAAGATGATTTGAGAAATAAATATTCATCAGAATACCGTTGACAGTTTCCGTTTCGTCCAGGTTTAACTTGGAAGGCCCTTTAATATAGGTGGCCGAAACTCACTATTGATTCGCAAATCAAGATAGCTAAGGACTAATGCTAGTGACAACTACCCTGCGGCACCTCCCCAGCGGCATCCATTTCCATATGACGAACAATCCATTCATGCAGGGCCGTTGAGGCAACCCTCAGGACCGCTGCAATCTTCCGGGCATGTCTGTCGGGGCATTGGAAGGCTTCCGCTATGGTGGTCGTAGAGATGGCCGGGAGGTGCGCCAACAGGGTGAACAAACGGGCCTTGCCGAGTGGCCGGGAGTTGCCGCCAAGGTCAAGCCGGGTGGCTCCCGTAATCACATCATCAAGGGCAGCCCGGAATGGCCCCGGAGCATCCCGCATGAAGTCCGTGAAGTTGAGATATTGGGACAAGTGTTCGGCAACAAGGGAATTGTCGTAGACCCTGGAAGGGCGACCTGTTGCAGTGATTGGTAGCAGCTTTACTGCTGAGTTGGCGTAGTAAGCGGTGGTGGTAGCGATGGCAGGCATGGGTGGCAATGTCTCCTGTAATGACTGTTTGTTTCGGATGACGGTAACGAGGGACACATGGAGTCGGAGCATTGCGGTACTCGCCATCCTTGTATCTAAGGTGTTACCTAAAACAAACGGGCATCAAGGCCACTACAGGCTGCTACAGGGAGACATTGCGGTTCAGGCTAGGGGATGTGCCAAGACTGAGTTACGTGCGTTAGACAGGCTTTTATGCGGATTGCTGAAGGTTTGCGCTGTGAGGTTGCCCCGAAACCCACTTGGAGCGGTCGCGCCTTCTTCAAGGACCCCGGCAGTCGTGCCGAAGCGGCTAACCGCAGGGCTAACCGCAAGGATGCCGTAGCGATGAAACGAGGCAGCCACTGGTGCCAGCAGCGTAGCTGTGACCCTCAGCAGCAGCGTAGCTGTAACCAGCAGTAGTAACGCCACCACCACCACCAAAACACCAAGGGAACTGAACACCATGATGACTACCGCAACCGTAACCAAGACCACCCTGACTTCCGTAACCCTCAAGCCGGCCCCGATCATTGACATGGGGAATATCAAGCTGCCGCAGGTGACCTACAAGGGCCAGCCTGTTCTGACCGCTCGGGCTATCGCTGAGGCGCTAGGCACTAAAACCCCGGTAATTGGCAAGGCATTCCGCCGCAACAAGGATCAATACACGGATGGAGTGCATTACTTTCACCTCACAGCCGCTGAAGCCCGTGCCCTCGGATTTCCGGTCAACGGACAAAAGAGTGAGGTACAAATTGTACCTCTCGATTTTTTCCACTATTCCGGTACGGGCCTTGTCCTCTTCACCCGCAGGGGCCTCGCCAAGCTCTCGAAGTCCGTAGGAACGCCCGAGGCGTGGGCCATGATGGACACTTTCATTGACGCCTATTTCACCCTTGAAGGCATCGCTACAGGCTCCCTGTCCACCCGCGAAGAGGCCGCCCAGAAGGCACATGAGGTGGTCGCCAAGGGCACATCACTGCTGCCCGGCATCGACCTCCAACTAGCCGGCAAGAACGCTCCCAAGGCCTTTGAGTCGCCCTTGCATGAGGCTGAGTCCCTACTCAAGGCTGCCCTTGTGAGCATGGGCAGGGCCATTGGCTCCAACAACATGCTGGAGCGCCAGAAGGAAGAGTTGGAAGGGCAACTTCGGGCAGCCTCAATGGGCCATGCGGGGACCGCTGCGCTGTGACAGCTTCGCTGCTGAAGAGAAGGTTCGCAAACTCGCCCGAGAGCGTGACGAACTGCGGACAAGGGGCTAGCCGAATGTCAGCTCCTTTGGTGCGCTACGTTTGTTTTTAATACGACCAAGGCGGCAATTATAGTTGGGCTATGCTGTTAAAGGTTCTATTGTCAGCCCAAAATTTTCTTTAATTGGTATCGCCTGCTTGAATGATATGTTTCTATTTTTTAGCATCTCCATGATAGCTTGTTTTTTTTCATTCAATACTCCTATACCAAAAATTATTTCTTTTATGGCTTCGGGGGCATGCGTATACATTCCATATCCAACCCAAGTACAATCTCCATTGATATCTGGGCTTGCTGGAACCATGATGCGACATTCATTTTCATGCTGAAATGCCGTGGATTTTGTTGCGTACATTTTTTGAATTTCCCGGTCGTCGTTATTTAGCAGCCCATATTCTCTTATGGGCTCCATCTTTCCGCTGCAATACTGAACATCGAAAACATATCTGTAGCGAGGGGAGTATTCGTTAGGGTTTGGTTTTAATGGTTTTAAGGAATGCAATAGCATCTTTAGGTCGTAGCCAATTGATACGCCTTTTAGACCATCTCCGTAATATGCCCACATAGGCAAGTTGTCAGCAAATTTGCATAAGCAAAGCATGCCTGATTCATTAATATTTCGATGTAAAATTTCGCCAAATGCTGTTCTGCTTAAAATTTTTGATGAGTCAAATGGATCGTTAAAGGTGGACGGGGCAGGTATGTATATCTGATTCAGCGTTATGGATTCATAAAGCCGGTCGTTTATTTCTCTGTACTTGTATACGGTACTTGGCAGGTCTAAGTCAGTAGGGACAGGGCTGACGTCCTGCAAGTTGAGGTCATTAATGATCGGCATCGTATGGGATTTTGTTTGTGAGTATTTCTGATTGATTGTAACGTTACATTAATATCAGGCCTCAATCGAGTGCTGTTTCGTTAGTCTGTGTATAGGTGCATATTCGTCATTGCCAATGGCAGCCAAGTGCCCATCCCTACCAGGGAACATTCAGGTGCACATCACCATGCACGGGGCACAAAGGGCAGCAAAGTGGCCTCTATGCTGTCAGCGGCACCTCGCAGCACTTGGTACGCCTTCGCCTAGCCCTGCCCGTAGGACATGGCAACCGAACTGGATGATGCCGGAGCGTGTCCTGCGAGGTAGTCCAGCAGGTCTCTAGGGACCGCTGCGGCCCCTCCTGAAACGAGACCATACGGATGGCCCATTCGCCCCTGTCAGGCGTCAGGAAAGAAGTCCCATACACCAGCCTTGGGATGGCATCCCTCAGCACTTTGACGCCATAGCGTTTCCCGTAGCGGCCACTGGTAATGTCATCAATCTCATGGCCGACAACCTCCTTGATCATCGCCTCATAGACTTCCCTCTGTTTACACCTGTCCATGAAGGAATGGCGCAGACCGTGGTAAGACTTGCTTTTGCTGATGGACTTCAGGAATTTGGCATTGACCAGCTTCCCCGCTGAATTCGAGTAAGACTCTTCGGCTTCCCTGAAAGTCAGCCTCGGAAAGACCCGCTCAGGGTCCCCATTGGCCTCAACTTCTTTCATGAAGGCCCGAAGCATGGCCTCGGGGAAACCTAACGGGATGACTCGGCGGGCCGCTCGGGTTTTCAGGCGCTGGTCAGGGTGTTTGTCATCAATCCGCAGGGCAACAATACCGTCCTCGGTGATCTGGATATCGTCCTTGTGAAGCTGGGCAACCTCATTCAGGCGGGCACCTGTGTAGACCCCGATACGAATCATCCATTTGGTCGTGTAGTCGGCCTCTCCGGCTTTCTTCAGGATGACCTGCAATTCTTCATCACTCCAACGCTCACGCTGCTCATGGTCTGCCACCTTCTCGGACTTGCCGATCTGGGGATGCAGGCGCACCGCCGGGTTGTGATAGTGAACCGGCAGCCTCCCCCTCTGGGTCTCATAGGCCCACTTGAAGAATGCCCCGACCTTGCCTAGCTGTTTGTTCATCGTGGCCTGACTTGCCGCCCCTGTGAGGTACTTATCACGCCACGCCAAGAGGTCATCACGGGTAACGTCGCACAGGTTCCTGTAAGGCCCGATTCGCTGGGCAAGCTCGGGATACCAGGTGCGATACTCACTCATTGTCTTGGGTGCGAGCTTCCCGGCTTCCTTCTCTCCAAGGAATGCCATTACGGCCTCTTGAACGGTGTATGCGGGCACTTCAGGGACGGTTGGCTCAACTACCTCAGGCAAGGCAGACAGCCGCTCTACGGCCTTTGCGGCTGCCTCTGCGGCCCTCTCGGAATGCAGTCGTTCCTTGAGTTGACGGAAAGGCCCCCAGTTCCCCCGCAGTACCTCAGCCTTCGCCCGGTTGGCCTCCGAGCGCCTGTGCAGGCCCTTGCGTAATTCAAGGTCACGTACCGCACCAATATCGCTCAGATCAAGATCAATCGTATTCGCAGCCCATTCGAGGGTTTCCGCAATGTTGCCGACCTCGGGTATCAAGTCCTCATGGAAATCAAACAGCTTTCCCTCAGCGATGCATTCGCTCTCAAAATGCTCAAGGTCTCTCAGGATGCTCTCACGCATTTTCTCGCTGCTGCCCAACTTGATTCCCCTTCTTTTCAAACGGATAGCGAGTATATCAACCTTTGCTGATATATGACGCACGAAGGCCGCCTGATCCCTTTTGCCGGGAATCCTCTTGAGGGAAAACGCCAAGTCTGCCCCTCCGAGGCAGTTGGGCAACTTGACACGCATCATGGGAGACTTACTACCGGAACTACTGTGTGTGGACCCTTGCCGTATGTGAGCCATGCTGTCAGTGCTACCTGTCAGGCTGACGCATGCCGGCCCCACACGAACACGAAACTGTGGGACCAACGTGGGACTTTTGTGGGACCAATGTGGGACTCAGGCCCCATCCAGGCAAACAAAAAGCCCCTGACTGTTTCCAATCAAGGGCTTGGTGTTCTGTGGCGGAGAAAGAGGGATTCGAACCCTCGATACGGGTTTTAGCCCGTATGCTCCCTTAGCAGGGGAGTGCCTTCGACCTCTCGGCCATTTCTCCGTCGAGAGACGCGAAATATACGGAAACACGGAAAAACCGTCAACAGTATATTGACGCTGCAATTTCACCAGACAGGCAATCCACTGATGCAAAAAAGAAAAACCGCACGGCTTTCGTGCGGTTTTCTTTCAGGCAAGGAACCGTCAGGCCTGATCCAGCCCGAAAGCCTTGTGCAGCACCCGGACAGCCAGCTCCAGATACTTCTCGTCGATCAGCACCGACACCTTGATTTCGGAAGTCGAGATCAGCTGGATGTTGATGCCTTCTTCCGCGAGGGTACGGAACATGGTGCTGGCAATGCCGCAATGCGAACGCATACCCACCCCGACGATCGACACCTTGGCAATCTTGTCATCACCATTGATGTCAGCCGCACCCAGATGGCCTTGCAGGTCACGCAGGATCGACAGCGCCTTCTGGTACTCGCCACGCGGTACGGTAAACGAGAAATCGGTCGTGCCGTTGTCACCCACGTTCTGGATGATCATGTCGACTTCGATGTTGGCATCCGAAATCGGCCCCAGAATCTGATAGGCAATGCCCGGCTTGTCCGGCACACCCTTCACATTGATGCGAGCTTCGTTACGGTCGAACGCAATACCGGCGACGACGGCCTTTTCCATATTCTCATCTTCCTCAAACGTGATCAGCGTACCCTCGCCTTCCTCTTCAAACGAGGACAGCACACGCAGGCGCACCTTGTACTTGCCGGCAAACTCCACCGAGCGGATCTGCAATACCTTGGAACCCAGCGACGCCAGTTCCAGCATTTCCTCAAAGGTGATGGTTTTCAGGCGGCGGGCGTTTTCCACCACGCGCGGGTCGGTGGTGTAGACCCCGTCCACATCGGTGTAGATCTGGCACTCGTCCGCCTTCAGCGCCGCAGCAATCGCCACGGCCGACGTGTCGGAGCCACCACGCCCCAGCGTGGTGATGTTGCCGTCCTCGTCGATGCCCTGGAAGCCGGCCACGACCAGCACCCGGCCAGCATTCAGGTCGGTACGCATCCGGCCTTCGGCAATCGACTGGATACGCGCCTTGGTAAACGAATTGTCCGTCAGCATCGGCATCTGCCAACCGGTGTAGCTGACAGCGTCCACACCGATTTCCTTCAATGCCATGGTCAGCAGGGCAATGGTGACCTGCTCGCCGGTCGACGCAATGACGTCAAGCTCGCGCGGATCGGGGGATGACTGGATGTCGCGGGCCAGACCAAGAAGACGGTTGGTTTCTCCGCTCATCGCCGATACGACGATGACCAGATCATGACCTTGCGCCTTCCACTTGGCGACGCGGCGGGCGACGTTCTTGATGCGCTCTGTCGAGCCCACCGACGTACCGCCGTACTTCTGAACGATGAGTGCCATGTTGCTGTAGGAAAGTTGGGTAAGAGAAAACGAAAATCGTCCGGGATTCTTACCACATCAACCAGCAAAATGATAGCGGCGTAAACCGTTTACAGCCGCGCCTTCCGGCGCATCTAGCCAAAGTGGAAACCGGCCGGGAACCCGGCGGATTCACGTTGTGAGCTGCAAGCCCATGAAGGTCAAGGCATTAGCCCGTCACCAGACGACCGGCCCCGGCGTAAACCACCGCCCGCTCACCCCGTACGAAACCCGCCAGCGTCAGGCCCGCCGCGTGTGCCAGATCCACCGCCAGTGCCGTCGGTGCCGAGATGGCCGCCAGCAGCTCGACCCCCACCTCGGCAACTTTGTGAACCATTTCGTAGCTGGCACGACTGGTCACGATCACGAATCCGTCGCTCCATCCCTGTCGCGCCCGCATACCGATCAGCTTGTCGAGCGCCACATGCCGCCCGACATCTTCGCGCACGGCAAGGATCTGCCCGTCCGGGGTACACCATGCTGCGGCATGTGTGGCGCCGGTTTCCCGCGCCAGCACCTGGCAGGCCGGCAGGCCGGCCATCGCCGCCTGCAATGCTCCCTGACTGATCTTCAGTTGCCGGGGAACCGGCCTGACCGGGCGGATGGCCTGCTGCAGGCTCTCCACACCGCACAGTCCGCAACCGGTACGCCCGCTCAGCTGCCGGCGCCGGTCCTTCAGCGCACTGAAACACCCGGCAGCCAGCTCGATCCGTACCTCAATGCCGCTCACCACCGGCACCACCTCGATGTCATACAAGGCCGTCAGGTCCGGAACGATGCCCTCGCTCAGACTGAATCCGGTCGCGAAGTCCTCCAGATCCTCCGGAGTGCACATCATGACCGCATGCGAAATACCGTTGAAGACCAGTGCCACCGGCACCTCGGCCGCCACGGTGTCCTGCTCGTCCACCAGCAGGCCATCACGCAGCCGCACCACGTCAAGTCTCTGCGCCGGTGCCATCGACACCTCTCCGGCGACAGGCACCGGACAACCGGAAAAAGGAAAATTCTGCATGTGTGCAGTCTACTCCGTTCTGTCCTGCTGCCGGGGTGCCAGGCCAACGGAGACAGTTCATTCGACCTGGCTGAAATTCTTCTTTACGACCTTCAGCCATAAAAGGGCGCAGGAACAGTCGAAAAAACCACCTTCCGGCTTTGGCATGCGCCACGCAGTCCGATACCATTCCGGTTAGCTGCCCGAACTGCGCACGGCGCAGCCCCTGCCCCATGCCGGCAGGTCCAACAAAACCAGCGCATGCAACGAGACCAAATGGAGACACATTCCATGCAGGTAAACCGACGGCAGTTCTTCAAGATCTGCGCGGGCGGTGTTGCCGGGTCCAGCCTTGCCGCAATGGGAGTCGCTCCCGCCACGGCATTTGCTGATGTCCGCGCCTACAAGATCGCGCGCGCGACCGAAACCCGCAACACCTGTCCGTATTGTTCCGTTGGCTGTGGCATTCTGATGTACAGCCTCGGTGACGGTGCCAAAAACGCAAAGGCGGAAATCTTTCACATCGAGGGCGACCCGGACCATCCGGTCAGCCGCGGCGCACTGTGCCCCAAGGGCGCTGGCCTGCTCGACTTCATCCACAGCCCCAACCGGCTCAAGTATCCGGAAGTGCGCGAAGCCGGCAGCAACGAGTGGAAGCGCATCAGCTGGGATGAAGCCTTCGAGCGCATCGCCCGTCACATGAAGGCCGACCGCGACGCCAACTTCGTGGCCACCAACGCAGACGGCCAGACCGTCAACCGCTGGACCACCACCGGCTTTCTGGCCGCATCCGCATCTTCCAACGAGGCCGGCTGGCTGACCCACAAGGTCATCCGCAGCCTCGGCATGCTGAGCATCGACAACCAAGCACGTGTCTGACACGGCCCGACGGTGGCAAGTCTTGCCCCTTCGTTTGGCCGTGGCGCCATGACCAACCACTGGGTTGACATCAAGAATGCCGACCTCGTCGTCATCATGGGCGGCAACGCAGCCGAAGCCCACCCGGTCGGATTCCGCTGGGTTGTGGAAGCCAAGCAGACCCGCGGCGCCAGGCTCGTCGTGGTCGACCCGCGTTTCACCCGTTCCGCATCGGTGGCCGACTATTACGCCCCGATCCGTTCCGGTACCGACATCGCCTTCCTCGGCGGCGTCATCAACTGGCTGATCAGCAACGACAAGATCAACTGGGAATACGTCAGGCAGTACACCAACGCAGCCCTTCTGGTGCGTGACGACTTCGCGTTCAACGACGGCCTGTTCTCCGGCTGGGATGCCGACAAGGCCAAGTACGCCGACAAATCGAGCTGGGACTACCAGCGCGACGAAAACGGCTACGCGCTGCGCGACGACACGCTGGCCAACCCGCGCTGCGTGTGGAACCTGCTCAAGGCCCACTACGCCCGCTACACCCCGGAAGTGGTCAGCAACGTCACCGGCACCCCGCAGGAACAGTTCCTGCAGGTCTGCGAAATGCTGGGCGAATGCGCCCGGCCGGACAAGGTGGCAACCTTCCTGTATGCCCTGGGCTGGACCCAGCACTCGATCGGCTCGCAGAACATCCGCACCATGGCCATGATCCAGCTCCTGCTGGGCAACATGGGCATGCCGGGTGGCGGCGTGAACGCCCTGCGCGGCCACTCCAACATCCAGGGTCTGACCGACCTTGGCCTGCTGTCGACCAACCTGCCGGGCTACCTCAACCTGCCGAACGAAAAAGTCGCCGGCTACGAGGACTACCTGGCCAAATCGACGCCCAAGGAATGGCTGCCGGGCCAGATGAACTACTGGCAGAACACGCCGAAGTTCTTCGTCAGCCTGATGAAGGCCTTCTACGGCAACGCCGCCACTGCCGAGAACAACTGGGCGTTTGACTGGCTGCCCAAGTGGGACAAGTCCTACGACGTGCTGCAAGTGTTCGAGCTGATGCACCAGGGCAAGATCAACGGCTACATGTGCCAGGGCTTCAACCCGGTCGCCTCGTTCCCGAACAAGAACAAGGTCATCGAGTCGCTGTCGAAGCTCAAGTTCCTGGTCATCATGGACCCGCTGGTCACCGACACGTCCACTTTCTGGAAAAACCACGGCGAGCAGAACGACGTCAAGACCGAAGACATCCAGACCGAAGTCTTCCGCCTGCCGACCACCTGTTTTGCCGAGGAAGAAGGCGCCATCGTCAACTCCGGCCGCTGGCTGCAATGGCACTGGAAGGGCGCTGACGCACCGGGAGAAGCCAGGACCGACGTCGAAATCATGTCCGGCATCTACCAGCAGCTCAAGGCAGCCTACGCCAAGGAAGGCGGCGCCCTGCCCGACCCGGTGCTCAACCTGTCGTGGCAGTACCGCGACCCGCACGAGCCCAGCGCCGAAGAACTGGCCAAGGAACTCAACGGCAAGGCACTGGCCGACCTGCCGGACCCGAAGGACCCGACCAGGTTCCTCGCCCGCAAAGGCGAACAGCTGTCCACCTTCGCCCACCTGCAAGGCGACGGCACCACCGCCAGCGGCTGCTGGATCTTCACCGGCAGCTGGACCCAGGCCGGCAACCAGATGGCCCGCCGCGACAACACCGACACCGGTCTTGGCAACACGCCGGGCTGGTCGTGGGCATGGCCGGCCAACCGCCGCATCATCTACAACCGTGCCTCGATGGACCGCGACGGCAAGCCGTGGGATCCCGCCCGCTGCCAGCTCAAGTGGAACGGCGAAAAATGGACCGGTGGCGACGTGGCCGACTTCAAGGCCGACGAAGCGCCGGGCAGCGCGATGAACCCGTTCATCATGCAGCCCGAAGGCATGGGACGCCTCTTTGCGCTCGACAAGATGGCCGAAGGCCCCTTCCCCGAGCACTACGAGCCGTTTGAAAGCCCGATCGGCACCAACCCCCTGCACCCGCAGGTGGTCAGCAACCCGGCGGCCCGCGTGTTCAAGGACGACCGCGCCCAGTTCGGCACCAGCGAGAAGTTCCCGTACGTCGGTACCACCTACCGCCTGACCGAGCACTTCCACTACTGGACCAAGAACTCGCGCCTGAACGCCATCACCCAGCCCGAGCAGTTCGTCGAAATCGGCGAAGTGCTGGCCCGGGAAAAGGGCATCGCCCACGGCGACACGGTCAAGGTGTCCTCCAACCGCGGCTACATCAAGGCCAAGGCAGTGGTCACCAAGCGCATCAAGCCGCTGACGGTCGACGGCAAGCCGGTGCATCACATCGGCATTCCGATCCACTGGGGCTACGAAGGGGTGGCGAAAAAAGGCTTCATTGCCAACACGCTGACGCCGTTCGTGGGTGACGCCAACACGCAGACGCCGGAATTCAAGACGTTCCTCGTGAACGTCGAGAAGGCATAAGGAGGACAATATGGCACTGCAATCGCTGGACATTGTCCGCCGCTCCGCCAGCCCGACACCGGCACCGCAGGTCCGCAAGACCACCGAAGTCGCCAAGCTCATCGACGTTTCGAGCTGCATCGGCTGCAAGGCCTGCCAGGTAGCCTGTTCGGAATGGAACGACCTGCGTGACGACATCGGCAACAACACCGGCGTCTACGACAACCCGGCCGACCTGACCGCAAAATCGTGGACGGTGATGCGGTACAACGAGGTCGAGGAAAACGGCAAGCTCGAATGGCTGATCCGCAAGGACGGCTGCATGCACTGTGACGACCCTGGTTGTCTCAAGGCCTGTCCGAGCCCTGGCGCCATCATCAAGTACGCCAACGGCATCGTGGATTTCCAGCAGGAAAACTGCATTGGCTGCGGCTACTGCATCGCCGGCTGTCCGTTCAACGTGCCCCGCATCAACGCCGAGGACAACAAGGCCTACAAGTGCACCCTGTGCTCCGACCGCGTTGCGGTCGGCCAGGAGCCGGCCTGCGTCAAGACCTGTCCGACCGGGGCGATCCGCTTTGGCTCGAAGGAGGACATGAAGGTCTTTGCCGACACGCGCATCGCCGACCTCAAGTCGCGCGGCTACGAGAACGCCGGCCTGTACGATCCGGCCGGCGTGGGCGGCACGCACGTCATGTACGTGCTGCACCATGCCGACAAGCCGGAGCTTTACAGCAACCTGCAGAAAGACCCGGCCATCAGTCCGGCCGTCGGCCTGTGGAAAGGTCTGCTCAAGCCGCTGGCCACGGTCGGCATTGCTGCGGCCGGTCTCTTCGGCTTCTTCCACTACATCGGCGTCGGCCCCAACAAGGCCGAGGACGATGAAGAGGACAAGCCGGCCGGCAAGAACGACGACGGGGAGAACAAGGCATGAGCAAGGAAAAACTCATCGTTCGCTACTCGGCGGCCGAGCGCATCAACCACTGGATCGTTGCCGTCTGCTTCGTGCTGCTGGCGCTGTCCGGACTGGCGCTCTTCTATCCGGCGTTCTTCTGGCTGACCGGCGTGTTCGGCACCCCGCAGCTCGCGCGCATCGTGCACCCGTTCGTCGGCGTGATCATGGTCGCGGGCTTCTTCGTGCAGTTCTTCCGCTACTTCAAGCACAACTTCATCGACCGCGAGGACGTGAAGTGGATGCTGGCAGTCAAGCAGGCGCTGCTCGGGGTCGAAGTCGGTGACATCGGCAAGTACAACGGTGGCCAGAAAGGCATGTTTTGGCTGATGACGCTGTGCGTGCTGGTGCTCGCCTGCACGGGCTTCATCATCTGGCGTCCGTACTTTGCCCCGATGTTCCCGATCCCGGTCATCCGGCTGGCCCTGCTGTTCCACGCCTGGAGCGCCCTGATCCTGATCGCGGGCATCATCATCCACGTCTACGCCGCCCTGTGGGTGCGCGGTACCATCCGTGCGATGGTCGAAGGCGTGGTCACGACCGCCTGGGCCAAAAAGCATCACCCGCGCTGGTATCGTGAAGTCAAGGACAAGCAGCAGTAAGCCGGTTCCGGCTGACTGAAGCTGTCTTCATCAAGGCCGGTGTCTGCGGGCACCGGCCGTTTTCTTGCAGGATCCGCCATGAGCCTGAAAATCGTCGCGCAGGAACAACTCGGACAATCCGCCCTGCGCATTACCCCCGTCTACCTGCCGGTAGAGGCCCCCTACGCCGGCCGTGCCCGTCGCCTGACGGCACTGGCCGACGGCCACCCGCTGGCCGGCTACCTGCATCTCCTGGGCGAGCTCGCCGCCGCCCAGGCCGACGCAGCTGCCCGGTTCGACATCCCCCTTCCGGACCTGCCGGACAGCTACTGGGACAACTGCGCCCTGCACGAGCTGCCGCCGCTGGGCACGGAGGCCTGGTCGCGCGATGCCGTCTGGCGTGAGGTGCTGTCGCATCTCGTCACCACGCTGCGCGCCCTCCCTGACCTGCCCGAAGCCACCCTGGCTGCACTGGACTCGCTGGCTGCCGCCGATGCCGACACGCTGGAGCAGCAGGCCAGCCGGTTGCTGGGCTTCGACTGGGCCACGCTGGATGCCGCCGAGGCACCGTTTGTTGCCGCTGCCCTGCAAGTGTATTTCCGCGCACTGGCAGCCCGCATTGCGCCGGCCCGGCTCGGACAGGCCGGACACGCAGCCCACTCCTGCCCGGTCTGCGGCATGCCGCCGGCCGTCAGCTGGCTGCGCCCCGGCACCGAAGGCCTGCGTTACCTGCACTGCCCGCTGTGCGACACCGACTGGCATCATGTGCGCGCCCAGTGCACGCAGTGTGACAGCAGCCGCGACATCGGCTACTGGGCCCACGGCGACGAAAAGGATGCCGTGCGTACCGAAAGCTGCGGCGACTGCCTCGCCTACCTCAAACACCTTGATCCGAGCCGCGACATCCAGCTGGAACCGCTGGCCGACGACCTGGCGACACTGGAGCTGGACATGGCCATGGCCGAACAGGGTTTCGAGCGTGCCGGGCCCAATTTCTGGTATCTGCCCGGCGCGGCCTGAGGCAAGGCACGGGCCGGAACATTGGTGCGGCAGCAGTTGCAGCCCGCACCAATGTTCCGGCCGGCAGCACCTGAAAGCATCAACGGTCAGGGATGACGCAAGGCATCCCTGACCGTTGTCCTGTCCTTTCCCGGCCTCAGGCCGATGCCTGCGACCACTGCCCCAGCACCGGCCACAGCTGCCACAGCGCCATCGCCACCACAGCCATGCCGGCCACCCGGCGTACCCACAGCCGGGTCAGCCAGCCGCGCAGCCCCTCGGCAAATGCGCCCATGGCCAGCAGATTGGGCAGCGTTCCCAGTGCAAACGCCAGCATGCCGGCGGCCCCGCCGGCGGCCGAGCCGCTGGCCATGGCGGTCAGGCTGGCCGAATACACCAGTCCGCACGGCAGCCAGCCCCACAGCATGCCCACGCCAAACGCCCCCAGGGGGGAGCGCACTGGCAGCAGGCGTTTCATCAGCGGCTGCACATGCCGCCAGACCGGCCGCCCCAGCGCCTCGATGCGCGTGACCGCACCGGAAAACCCCGCCAGATACAGTCCCAGCAGGATCATCAGGCACTGCGCCACCACAAAGAGCCCCAGCTGCGCCCCACGGATGCCCAGCGCAGCCAGTCCCAGTCCGCCCAGCCCGCCGACGATGGCGCCCACCAGCACATAGCTGGCCACGCGCCCAAGGTTGTAAGCCAGCACGAACGGCGCACGCGAGCGGGCCGGTGGCAACTGGAGCGACAACGCCGTCACCAGACCACCGCACATCCCCAGACAATGGCCGCCGCCCATCAGGCCGACAAGAAAAAGCGTAACGAGGCTGTATTCAGGCATGGTTTGACTATAAAAAAACCTAATTGCCGGACATTGTAATCGTGCGCGCCCGGCCGCTGCTCAACCATCCATACGAGTCATCCCATGGCCGAACACCTGATCGTCGAACACTTGGGCCGCAGTGCCATCCTTACCCTCAACGCTCCTCCGGTCAACGCACTGGACACCGGACAGTTGCAGGCCCTGACCAGACAGATCCATGCCCTTTCTTCCGATCCGCAAACCCGCGCCCTCGTGCTGACCGGCGCCGGAGACAGCTTTTTTTCCGCTGGGGCCGACATCGAAGCCTTTCATGCCGCCCAACCCCAGCGGGCCGAAGCCCTGCTCAATGCGCTGAACGACACGGCCCTGGCGCTGGCAAGCTTTGAAGGACTGACCATCGCCGCCATCAACGGCTACGCCCTTGGCGGCGGACTGGCGCTGGCGCTGGCCTGCGACGTGCGGATTGCTGAACGCCAGGCCGAAGTCGGCATGCCGGAAGCCCGCCTGGGCCTGCCCCTGTGCGGCGGAGCTTCCTGGCGCCTGCCGCAGGCGGTCGGCGAAGGCTGGGCCCGCCGGCTGGCACAGACCGGCGAACTGGTATCCGCTGCCCGGGCATTGCAGATCGGTCTGGTCGACGAGCTGACCGACGCGGGCCTGGCCAAGATCGTGGCCGTGTCGGTTGCC
Source organism: Laribacter hongkongensis DSM 14985 (assembly GCF_000423285.1). Taxonomy (NCBI): domain Bacteria; kingdom Pseudomonadati; phylum Pseudomonadota; class Betaproteobacteria; order Neisseriales; family Aquaspirillaceae; genus Laribacter; species Laribacter hongkongensis. The sequence continues at coordinate 238,632 of NZ_AUHR01000004.1, read as the reverse complement.
GACCAAGGGCACTTCAGCAGTCCGGGTGCCGCCCGTGCCAACCGCCAGCTGCTGCGCGGCGGACTGGATGCCATGCAGGCGGCCCAGTCGAAGGAAATGGCCGCAACCCTGTCCTGCCTTGGCAGCATCGAACAGGTCGAAGGCGTGCTGGCCTTTTTTGAAAAGCGCGCGCCCAGCTGGCGCGATGACAACGACGCCTGACCCCGTCAGCCTCCGCGCAGGCGCTGGCGCGCCTCGGCCACCAGTGTGGCCGTGAAGCGTGCCAGCCGTGGCGACTGCAAGGCCCAGCCATGCCAGAACAGGCTGACCGAAGGCGGATCGTCCGGCAGCAGGTCTATCACCTCGCCGGAGGCCAGCGCTTCACCGACCTGCAACTCCGGTGACAGGCCGTAGCCCAGTCCGGCCTTGACTGCCTCGAAAAGTGCATGGGTCGAAGGCATGGTCAGATAGGGATAATCCCCGAGGCGCAGGCCGAACCGCGCCTCCATCTGGCCGAAATGCAGTGAATCCTTGCGGTTGAAGGCAATGCCGGGTGTGGCCAGCACTGCCTCGCGGGTCAGCCCGTCCGGCAGGTGGTTGCGGACAAAGTCCGGCGTGGCATAAAAGCGGTAGCGCATCTGCCCCAGCGGCTGGCTGATGCAGCCGGTGGGCGGCTGCGGATGGCTGGTCACGCAGCCCACTACCTCGCCGCTGCGCAGCAGGTCGTGGGTATGCGCCTCGTCATCGACAATGGCCTGCAACACGAACCGCTCGCGCCAGACCACCTTGGCCACCGCTGGCAACAGCCAGGTCCCCAGGCTGTCGGCGTTGACGCCGACCGGCAGCGGCGTCAGCCCGCCTTCGGCCTCACCTTGCAGTTCCTGCTGCAAGTCCTCTTCCAGCAACGCCACCTGCCGCACATGCCGCAACAGGCGATGTCCGGCTGCCGTGGCCCTGACCGGCAGGCTGCGGATCAGCAGCAGCTGGCCGGTGCGTTCTTCCAGCTGCCGGATGCGCTGCGACACTGCCGAAGGCGTGATGCACAGCAGCGCGGCGGCCTTGTCAAAACTGCCGGCCTTGACCACCGCCTCCAGTGCCGTCAGCAATTTGTAGTCGAACATGAAAATTTTTAACGGTTATTAAAAATTATGAGTTTTACTTCATATTGATCCAGCCAGTAAGGTATGTCCATTACCAGACGGACACTGAACGAGGACACCATGAGCTGGATGCCGGTGGCAGAAGGATTCGGGATGGGCGCAAGCCTGATCATGATGATTGGCGCGCAAAACGCCTTTGTGCTGCAAAAGGGCCTGCAAGGACAGCATCGCCTGCCGATCGCCCTGTCCTGTGCCATGTCGGATGCCATCCTGATCACCCTCGGCGTGGCCGGCGCCGGCGCCCTGATCCTAGCGCACCCCACCCTGCTGGAAGTGGCCCGCTGGGGCGGCGTGGCGTTTTTGCTCTGGTACGGCTGGGCCGCACTGCGCCGGGCCTGGCAGGGCGAATCGCTGCTGGTGGGCGACGGCGAGCGTGGCGGCCTGAAGACCGCCCTCCTGGCGACCTTTGCAGTGACCTGGCTCAACCCGCATGTCTACCTCGACACCGTGGTTCTCCTGGGCAGCCTGTCGGCCCAGCAGCCCGAGGGAGGACGCTATCTCTTCGGGCTGGGCGCCTCGCTGGCTTCGCTCACCTGGTTCCTGTCGCTGGCTTTCGGCGCCCGCCTGCTGGCCCCGCTGTTTGCCAGGCCGGTATCCTGGCGGGTGCTGGACAGCTGCATGGCAGCGTTCATGCTGTCGCTGGCACTGGGACTGGCCCTGAACTGATTCCTGCCAGTCAAAAAAACGGGGGCAGGTTTGCCTCTTGCCCAGGACAAACCTGCACCCGTGGATTTTTTCAGCCAGCCGTGACCATCAGCTCCGGTAGCCGCACCAGGTCATACCAGCCTGCGCCGGCCGGGAGGGCCAGCGACCGGAACGGCGCAGCGGCCACTCAGTCACCAAAGCCGGCCTCGACCAGTTCTTCGCGCGTCAGCAGGAACACGAACCCGTCGCCGCCGGAGGTTTCCAGCCAGGTAAAGGGCAGCTGCGGATATTGCATTTCCAGCACGTCGCGGTTGTGGCCGATTTCCACCACCAGCACGCCCAACGGATTGAGGTGCGCAGCCGCCTCTTCCAGGATCCGCCGCGTGGCCTCCAGCCCGTCATCGCCGGAACCCAGCGCCAGCTCGGGTTCCTTGAGGTATTCGTCCGGCAAGGCAGCCACGGATTCGGCATCCACGTACGGCGGATTGGAGACGATCAGGTCATAGCTCAAGCCGGCCACCCCGGCCCACAGGTCGGATTCGACCAGGCGGATGCGGTCCTGCATGCCGTACCGTCCGACATTGATCCCGGCTACTTCCAGCGCCTCTGGCGACAGGTCGATCGCATCGACGTCGGCATCCGGGTAGTACAGCGCAGTCAGGATGGCGAGGCAGCCCGAGCCGGTGCACAGGTCCAGCGCCGAATGCACCAGCTCCGGGTGTTCGATCCACGGTTCCAGGGCTTCGGGCAGCAGCTCGGCGATGAACGAACGCGGCACGATCACCCGCTCGTCCACGTAGAAGTCGTGCCCGGCCAGCCAGGCTTCGTGCGTCAGGTAGGCGGCGGGCAGACGCTCGCTCACCCGGCGCTCGATCACGGCAAGGGCGGCATCCCGCTCGGTCGGCAGCAGCCGGCAATCCAGCAGGGCGTCAAAGCGTTCCAGCGGCAGGTGCAGGGTGTGCGCCAGCAGGTAGGCCGCCTCGTCCCAGGCGTTGTCGGAGCCGTGGCCGAATACCAGCCCGGCCTCCTGGAAACGCGAGATGGCAAAGCGCAACACGTCGCGCACGGTGTGGAGGGTATGGCGGGCTTCTGCGTACATGGAGAAAAACCTTCAGTCAGTCTTGCGGATAGTCGTCTAAATCAATGTCTTTGAGCGCGCGCTGGATCACTGTCAGCGAAAAGCCGCGCCCGGCCAGAAAGCGGATCTGCTTCGCCTTTTCCTGTGGCGTGGCGGGCAGGCTGCCGAACTTCTTGCGCCAGACTTCGCGGGCGCGCCCGACTTCGCTGTCACCCAGTGACGCCAGCGTTTCGCGGATGGTGTCGGCATCGACTCCGCGCGCGGCCAGATCATGGCGCAGGCGCTGGGCACCATGCTGGCTGGCCTTGCTGTTGACCCAGGCCTCGGCAAACCGCCCGTCGGACAGGTGCCTGAGGCGTTCGAGTTCGTCGAGCAGGGCTTCCAGCGCCTCGGCGCTGTCGGCATGGGGCGAGAGTTTGCGCGCCAGTTCGGCGCGGGTCATTTCGCGGCGCGACAGGTACTGGTAGGCGCGCGCCTTGAGAGAGGGTCCGGTCATGCCGAAGGTTCCGCCAAAACACAAGGCCGCAGGCTTGCGCGCTGCGGCCTTGCCGGTCAATCAGTATTACTGGTCGTGGTCTTCGGACAGGCTGGCTTCGGCCTGCTCTTCGGAGCTGGGTACGAATTCGTTCATGCCGCCGACCCCCGCAGCCGTACGGATCTTCTTTTCGATTTCCTGGGCGATGGCGGGGTTTTCACGCAGCCATTCGCGGGCATTGTCCTTGCCCTGGCCGATTTTCTGGCCATTGTAGGCATACCAGGCTCCGGACTTGTCGACGAACTTGTTGGCCACGCCCATCTCGATGATCTCGCCTTCGCGGCTGATCCCTTCGCCATACAGGATGTCGAACTCGGCCTGCTTGAACGGCGGGCTGACCTTGTTCTTGACAACCTTGACCCGGGTTTCGTTGCCGATGATCTCGTCGGTCTTCTTGATGGCACCGATGCGGCGGATGTCGAGACGCACCGAGGCGTAGAACTTCAGTGCATTGCCGCCGGTGGTGGTTTCCGGGTTGCCGAACATCACGCCGATCTTCATGCGGATCTGGTTGATGAAGATCACCAGCGTGTTGGTGCGCTTGATGTTGCCGGTCAGCTTGCGCAGGGCCTGGCTCATCAGGCGGGCCTGGAGGCCGACGTGGCTGTCGCCCATCTCGCCTTCGATTTCGGCCTTCGGCACCAGTGCGGCCACCGAGTCGACCACGATTACGTCCACCCCGCCCGAGCGCACCAGCATGTCGCAGATTTCCAGTGCCTGCTCGCCGGTATCCGGCTGCGAAACCAGCAGGTCGTCCACCTTGACGCCGAGCTTGCCGGCATACACCGGATCCAGCGCGTTTTCAGCGTCGATGTAGGCACAGGTACCACCGAGCTTTTGCGCTTCGGCCACCACCTGCAGGCACAGGGTGGTCTTGCCCGACGATTCCGGACCGTAGATTTCCACCACACGGCCGCGCGGCAGGCCGCCGACGCCCAGCGCCATGTCCAGCCCGAGCGAACCGGTCGAAATGACTTGCAGGTTGTCGTTCACCTGCGTCTCGTTCATGCGCATGATCGAGCCCTTGCCGAACTGCTTTTCGATTTGGGACAGTGCGGCAGAAAGGGCTTTTTGCTTGTCGGTTTCGGCCATGACGGCATTTCTCCAGTGGGCAGGGTCAGGCGCGGATTATCGCATAGCCATCGTCTGCCCGTACAAGTCGGCGGTCAAAGGTTCCACACCAGGATCAGGCCGATCAGCAGCGGCGCCACCACACGGCACATGGCCTGCATCGCCACCGCCACGCCGGCCGGCAACGCCAGTTGTCCGCGCATCAGCGGCCACACTTTCCAGCCGGCAAACAGGGCAGTACCGATGCCGCCGACCGGCAACAGGATGTTGCTGGCGGTGTAGTCCATCAGCTCGAACACATTACGGCCGAACAGGGTCACGTCGCCCAGCAGGCCAAACGACAGCGAGGCCGGAATGCCGGCAAGGAACACCAGCGCCGCGCCGGCCAGCGAAGCACGCTTGCGGTCCACGCCCCAGTCGTCCACCGGCAGCACCACGATGATTTCCAGCAGCGACACGGCCGAAGTCAGCGCGGCAAACAGCAGGAGGGCGAAAAAGGCCACGGCAAACCACTGGCCGAACGGCAGATGGTTGAACACCACCGGCATGGTCATGTAGGTCAGGCCCGGCCCGGCGGCGGCATCAAGGCCAAAGGCGGCAATGGCGGGGAAAATCATCAGCCCGGCCAGGATGGAAGTCAGGGTGGTCAGGCCGACGATCCACAGCGAGGCATTGGCCAGCCGCACGCCCGGCCCGAGGTAGGAGCCATACGCCAGCATGCAGCCCGCCCCGACCGACAGCGAGAAAAACGCCAGTCCCAGTGCATCCACCAGCATGGACGGTGTCACCTTGCTGAAATCCGGTGCCAGGAACTGGCTGACGCCCTCGGCCGCGCCCGGCAGGGTCAGCGCCCGCACGATCAGCAGCAGCATGAGCACGAAGAGGGCCGGCATCAGCAACTTGCCGGCGCGCTCGATGCCTTTCTGGATGCCGGCCATCACCACCAGTGCCGTCAGGCCGACAAACAGGGCGTGGGTCACGATCGGCTCGACCGGGCTGGAAACATACTGGCCAAACAGTGCTGCCAGTGCCTCGGGCGAATCGCTCATCACCCGGCCGTCAAAGGCCCGCAGCAGGTAGCCGAAGGTCCAGCCACCCACCACGCAGTAAAACGACAGCACCAGAAACCCGCACAGCACGCCAGTATACCCCACCAGCGGCCAGCCGCGACCGCCGAGCTTGCGGAATGCACTGACTGCACCGCAACCGGCCGCACGGCCGATGGCGATTTCGGCCATCAGGAGCGCCAGCCCGAGGGTGAAGGCAATCAGGATGAAAATGACGATAAAGGCCCCACCACCGTTCATGGCGGTCACGTAAGGGAACTTCCAGATGGAACCCAGACCGACGGTGGCGCCGGCCGAGGCCAGAATGAACCCCAGGCGGGATCCCCATTGCGAGCGGGACATAATGACTCCTTGCGTGATCAGTGTCGTGAGGCACCGCCGGCAAGGGGAATTGATGCAACAAAAAGGCCGCCCTTGTCCGGCGGCCCGATGGATACAACGAATCCGGCGCCGCCCTTGTCAGGCGCGCCAATACCCGCAGGTGCAGGTGATGGAAAGGAACATGAAATTCGTCGTCATGCCCGGACCATGCCGGTTTTCATCCAGACCTGTCAAGTCGCATGTCCTGAAAATGTCGCGATCAGGCAATCCGCCAGCTGGATCGACTGTCCGCGCCCCGCCACTGCCGGGACCCGGCTCGCCGGCCGGGGCCGGGTTGACTGCGCCCTTCCATGCCCCCGGAACGCTTTTGTTGTCCGCGACCTGCCTGAAGGGGGAATCCAGTCCGGGTAACCCCGCGACCGCAGACAGAATCGCGTACCGGGAGAACGGCCTGGGACTTCTCCTGGAGCAGCAGGACAAACGGGGCTGGCATGGCAAATGCCCTGCTTGATTGCGCCCGCGGTCAGCCCCGGATCATCACGACCGGCTTGAGCCCCCCCCTGGGAGGACAGGTGCACAGCCGGGCCGGCCCCGGCAAGACCGGACGGCAGCGTGCCAGTGGCAGGTCATGCCTTCGGTGTGCAACCCGGTCCGCCGCCAGCACAAAGCAGACCGCAGCCTGGCCGGACTAGCGCCATTCGACCATGGAAATCCCGACGCCGATGCCGCGGTTGTGGAAATTGTAGTTCTGCATCGACTCACCCCAGCCGTTGAACGCCTGGACGAAACCATGCAGATTGCCGCTGATCGGAAATGCCCATTCCAGCTGGGTGAAAGTCCGGTTGGGCACCGAAGCGCCAAAGCGCAGGTTGTTGCGCAACAGCAATGAAAAATTGTGGCCGCGCCAGGGGTACGAGGCCAGCACTTCAACCCGGCCCATGTAATCGCTGATGTCCGGATTGTTGTCGGTGGGGAACGGTTCGGGAATCCGCCACCACGGCTTGACGATCACCGACAGGTCGCCCGAGGTGAAGCCGAAGCTGGCAAACACGCGGTTCCATGAGCGGGACAGCGGATTGGTCTGGCCGTTGGACTGGTGCATCAGTCCGAAGTTGACCATGCGCAGCCGGAAGGCTTCCGGCCCCCAGCTGACCGGCAGGGTGGCCCAGAGTTCCGGCTGGTAATCGGTTTCGCGGAACGGCGAAGAATTGGCCGAGTCGTACGCCTGCCAGTAGCTGGTCTGGGTATAGGCGGCCCAGAGGTCGGCGTCCGACCCCAGCATGTCCTGCCAGAGCTTGGTCTTGAACGACAGCTGGAACTTGACCCCGACCTTGTCATATTGCTGGTCGCCCCGGTGCGAACAGTTGACCGGATTGGACGAGCACGGGTCGTTGTTGATGCGCTGGCGGAAGTTCAGCGGCATCAGGTACACCGGTGCATACGGCTTGAACTTGAACGTACCGTCCTGGTATTGCGGCTCCAGCTCCCAGCGCTCGGCCATGGAAACGGACTGGCGGGGAGAGAACACCGTTTCGGCCACACGTACGGGAGCGGTGTCCCCGGTAGCGGGTCCGGCTGCCACAGTAGCAGCCGGAGCGGCAAGCGCCGGTGCCGGCCCTGATACGGCCCGGAACATGTCCGCAGCCGCAGCAACCGGCCCGGGTGCGGCTGCACGACCGGCCAGCCGGTCATAACAGGCCAGCCGGCTGCCATCGTCAGCCAGCGCCGTGCATTCCTCTAGCCCCGCAGCCATGCCAGAGCCGGCCGCGCCGGCCGGCCCTGCCAGCAGGACGCCCGCCAGCCATATGTAACGTGTCGACACCGTAACGCTCTCCCTATGCATCAGGCCGGCTTGCGCCGGCCTGGAAGTGGAGTTATAGCCAGTTCGGCCGGCGTTTTTCCACAAATGCCGTCACGCCTTCCTTGCCCTCGGCGCTGGAGCGGACATCGGCAATCCGGCTGGCCGTCAGGGCAATCAGCTCGCTGTCGATACGGCGGTCGGTCACTTCGGCCACCAGTTGCTTGGCAGCATGCATGGCCTGCGGTCCGTTCAGCAGCAGGGGTTCGACCAGACCAGCCACCGTGGCATCCAGTTCGTGATGCTCGACGACCTTGTGCACCAGTCCCAGCCGTTGCGCCCGCCCGGCATTGAAACGCTCGGCGGTGATGAAATAGCGCCGGGCTGCACGCGGACCGATGGCCCGGATGACATACGGAGAGATCACGGCCGGCACCAGCCCGAGCTTGACTTCGGAAAAGCAGAACAGCGCGTCGGAAACAGCCACCACGATGTCGCAGCACGCCACCAGACCGGCTCCGCCGCCAAATGCCGAACCCTGTACCCGCGCCACGACCGGCACCCGCAGGGTATCCAGCCGCTGCATCAGCTGCGCCAGCCCTTCGGCATCACGCTGGTTCTGCTCGTGGCTGTAGCCGGCCATGCGCCGCATCCAGTTCAGGTCGGCACCGGCCGAAAAACTGATGCCGTTACCGGTCAGCACCAGCACGCGCACGACAGGGTCCTGCTCGATGGCTTCCAGCTGCCCGGTCAGGCAGGCAATGATTTCGTCATCAAAAGCGTTGTGCAGTTCGGGACGATTCAGCGTCAGGGTGGCCACGCCGCGGGCGTCCAGTGAATAGAGGATCGGGTCGCTCATCGTTGATCTGTCCTTGGTATTGACTTGCTTGTCATTGTGAAGTCGGGCAGATCGATTGTAGCCGCGCTCCATGGCGTATGTATTAAGCCTTTCGCCCTGCGGATCAGGCCGTCAGGAAATTGCAGACATGCTGGCTGAAGAGCTGCGGCACCTCGGCATGCAGTGCATGGCCGCACGCTGCCAGCTCGCTCATGCGGGCCAGCCGGATGCCGCGCACCAGCGCCCGGGCCTGGTAAAGCGGTGTCAGGCGGTCTTCTTCGCCCACCAGCACCAGAGTCGGTGCCTGGATGGCAGACAGCCACGGCCGGCTGTCGTGCCGGGTCACCCCGAGCATCAGGCGCGCAATGGCTGCCCAGTCCGTGCTTTCGTCATTTGCCGTACGGATGGCTTCGACCTGTGCCGCAGCCCCCGTCAGGAAACGGCTGCCGTACAGCCAGGGCTTGCTGAGATCAAAACGCAGCGCCGCATCGCCGGTTTGCCACGCGGCCAGCCAGCTGGCGGCAATGGCATCGTTGGCGGCATCCGAATAGGCCATGGTGGCTGCCAGCACCAGCCGGTCCAGCCGGTCGGGATAGCGCTGGGCAAAGTGCTGCGCCACCATGCCGCCATACGACAGCCCCACGACATGCGCCCGGCCGATGTCCAGCCGGTCCAGCACCTGTGCGACATCGTCGGCCTGTCGTGACAGCGGGTAGTAGTCACAATCGGGTTTGTCGCTCTCCCCCTGGCCGCGAAAATCCAGCCGCAGGATGCAAAAGCGGGACGCCAGTCCGGACACCTGCTCTTCCCAGCAGCGGGTGGTCATGGTGATGCCGTTGAGCAACACCACCACCGGCTGGCCGGGATGTCCGTCAAGCACGTAATGAATGCCGATATCGGCCAGACGCAGCATGGGCATGCAGGCAACTCCGGTCACATGACGAGAGTTTTCAGCATAAGCCCGGACACCCGGTTCGTCATGGCAAGACGGCGTACTGCCCCGCCTGCCGGGTCAGCCGGGTACATTTTCCGGCGCACGGATCAACGACGCCTGCCGGACAGCTCGCGACATCATCGTGCCCGGCCCGGGAGAAGGCCTTTCCGTCATTTGCGGCTACCGTCGTTGCCCGGGCACGGAAAGTGCTTGCCCGCTCCGTTTCCAGACTGGAACGACACCAAGGAAGCGGACACACAACACGGGCAGATCCGGCGCCCCGGATCAGGCTTTGTCAGCCCCTGCCAGAACCGGCGCGGTCCGGCCAAAGCAATATGCCGGAAGCTCCGCCCGTCAACCGGCTGCCGGCAGGGTATCCGGGCGTGTCAACCGCGCGGCAGGTAGCGCACGAAGCGCCAGCGCAGACCGTCGCTGTCGCGCTGCCCGGCTTCTTCGCGGTCAATGCGCCAGCGCGCCAGGTCCACCTCGGGGAAAAAGGCGTCACCGGCAAATTCGGCATCGATTTCGGTGAGGTACAGCACATCGGCCTGCGGCAGCGCCTGCCGGTACAGTTCGGCACCGCCGATCAGCATGATTTCTTCCGGCGCAGCCGCTGCGGCCAGCGCTAGGGCCGCATCCAGCGAATGTGCCACCTGCACGCCGGCAGCCTGCCAGTCCGGATTGCGGGTCACCACGATGTTCAGGCGTCCGGGCAATGGGCGGCCGATCGATTCGAAGGTCTTGCGCCCCATCACCACCGGCTTGCCGAGCGTGACGCGCTTGAAATAGGCCAGGTCTTCCGGCAGGTGCCACGGCATCCGGTTGTCCAGGCCGATGACGCCATTACGGGCACGGGCGGCGATCAGCGCCAGCGGGGGATGCTGTGTCATACCGACACCTCGGCCTTGATGTGCGGATGCGGGTCGTAGCCTTCGAGGGTGAAATCCTCGAACCGGAAGGCAAACAGGTCCGTGACCACCGGATTGAGCTTCATCACCGGCAAAGCACGCGGCTCGCGTTGCAGTTGCAGGCGTGCCTGCTCGAAATGGTTGCTGTAGAGGTGTGCATCACCAAAGGTGTGCACGAACTCGCCCGGTTGCAGCCCGGTCACCTGTGCCACCATCAGCGTCAGCAGGGCATAGCTGGCGATGTTGAACGGCACGCCGAGGAACACGTCGGCACTGCGCTGGTAGAGCTGGCAGGAGAGCTTGCCGTCAGCCACGTAGAACTGGAACAGGCAGTGGCACGGCGGCAGGGCCATGTCGTCCACCAGCGCCGGATTCCACGCCGACACGATCAGGCGCCGGCTGTCCGGATTGCGGCGGATCATGTCGAGCAGGCCGCTGATCTGGTCGATGTGGCGGCCGTCAGGCGCCGGCCAGCTGCGCCACTGGTAGCCGTACACCGGCCCGAGATCGCCGTTTTCGTCGGCCCATTCGTCCCAGATCCGCACGCCGTTGTCCTTGAGATAACGGATGTTGGTGTCGCCGGCCAGGAACCACAGCAGTTCGTGCACGATGGACCTGAGGTGCAGTTTTTTGGTGGTCAGGAGCGGGAAGCCCTGCGCCAGGTCAAAGCGCATCTGGTAACCGAATACCGAGCGGGTACCGGTGCCGGTGCGGTCTGCCTTGTCGGTGCCGTGGTCGAGCACGTGCTGCATCAACTCGAGATAGGCTTTCATCGCGGGCCCCTGCCAGAAATCAAAGGCCGCAATTGTCCTCACTTGCCTGTTCCCTCGCAAGCCGGGTCGCCGGGCGCACGGGCTGCTCGTGATAAACTTGCGGCCATTTCCGACCTCCGACGCATTCATGGCAGAAGACAGCGACCTCGAACGCACAGAAGAAGCCACCCCCCGACGACGGGAACAGGCCCGTGAAGAGGGGCAGGTGCCGCGTTCGCGCGAACTGGCCACTTTTACGGTCACCATGACCGGGGTGGCCATGCTTGTCGCCTATGGCGGCGTGCTGTACCAGCAGCTCAAGGAGCTGTTTGCCCGCACCCTGACCTTCACCCGCGCCACGCTGGATGCCGAAGACGCGGCCCAGCTGGCCCTGCGCGGCGGCCTGACCGACGGCTTGGTCTCCATCCTGCCCATCCTCGGCGTGCTGTTCGTCCTCGCACTGGTGACACCGGCGCTGATCGGCGGCTGGAACCTGAGCTGGAAAGCCGTCGAGCCGAAGTTTTCCAAGATCAATCCATTGTCCGGCATCAAGCGCATTTTCTCGGTCCAGGGGGCCATCGAAGGCGCCAAGGCCATCCTCAAAAGCCTGCTGATCGGTGGCGTGGCCACCTGGGTGATCTGGAACGAACGCGCCGAACTGGTATCGCTGACCAGGCTTTCGCTGGACCAGGCACTGGCGCGGGCGGTGGACCTGACCCTGCACACGCTGCTGATCGTGGCCGGCGCCATGGTGCTGCTGGTCCTGATCGACGTGCCGTTCCAGCTGTGGCAGTACAGCAAGAACCTGCGCATGACCAAAGAGGACGTCAAAAAGGAAATGAAGGAATCGGAGGGCAGCCCCGAGGTCAAGGGCCGCATCCGCCAGTTGCAGCGCGAAGCTGCCCGTCGGCGCATGATGAGCGACGTGCCCAACGCCAGTGTCGTCATCACCAACCCGACCCACTACGCCGTCGCCCTGCGCTACGAAGACGGCATGGCCGCGCCCAAGGTCATCGCCAAGGGCAGCATGAAAGTGGCCGAACGCATCATCGAGCTGGCCCGCGAAAACCGTGTCACCATCCTGCGTGCACCGCCGTTTGCCCGGGCGCTGTACTTCAATTCCGAAATCGGTGACGACATCCCGGCCGCCCTCTACAGCGCCGCAGCCCAGGTGCTGGCCTACGTGTTCCAGCTGCGTGCCTATGAAAAACATGGAGGCATTGCCCCGGTATATCCGGATAAACTACCGGTTCCGCCGGACCTTGATCCGCAAACCCGCCAGACTCCGCCTGCGACCGACAACCGCGCTGACGCATGAACTTTTCCGCCATCCTCGACCGATTCCGCCTGAACGTCAGCTCGCTGGCAGGGCCGATCCTCATCATGCTCATCCTGACCATGATGATCCTGCCATTGCCGCCGGTCATTCTCGACATCTTCTTCACCTTCAACATCGCCGTGTCGATCATCGTGCTGATGATCGGCCTGCAAGTGAAAAAACCGCTGGAATTCTCGGTTTTTCCATCGGTGCTGCTGGTTACCACCCTGCTCCGGCTGTCACTCAACGTCGCCTCCAGCCGCATCATCCTGATGAACGGCCACAACGGCCCCGACGCCGCCGGCAAGGTGATCGAGGCCTTCAGCCACTTCCTCGTCGGCGGCAACTACGCCATCGGCATCGTGGTGTTCGTCATCCTCACCATCATCAACTTCGTGGTGATCACCAAGGGTGCCGGCCGCATCGCCGAAGTGAGCGCCCGCTTCACGCTGGACGCCATGCCCGGCAAGCAGATGGCGATCGACGCCGACCTCAACGCCGGCCTGATCGGTGAGGACGAGGCCCGCAAGCGCCGCTCGGAAATTGCCGAAGAAGCCGACTTTTTCGGCTCGATGGACGGTGCATCGAAGTTCGTCCGCGGCGACGCCATCGCCGGCATCCTGATCATGCTGATCAACATCATCGGCGGCCTGATCGTCGGCGTGGCCCAGCACGACCTGCCGGTCGGCGAAGCGGCACAGGTCTACACCCTGCTGACCATCGGTGACGGCCTGGTTGCGCAGATTCCGGCCCTGATCATCTCCACGGCGGCCGGCATCGTGGTCACCCGCGTCGGCACCGAAAAAGACCTGTCCGAACAGTTTGTCGGCCAGATGTTCATGAAGTCGCAGGTGCTCTACATCACCGCAGCGGTGATCGGCCTGATCGGCCTGATCCCGAACATGCCGCACTTTGCCTTCCTGCTGATCGCCGCCTCGCTGGCGGGCCTGGCCTGGTGGGTGGAAAAGCGGCAGAAAGAGCTGGAAAGCGCCCGGACAGCCGCAGACAACGCCGCTCCACCGCCATCCGAATCGCCGGTGGCCGAAGTCAGCTGGAACGACGTGCAGCCGGTCGACCCGATCGGCCTTGAAGTCGGCTATCGCCTGATTCCGCTGGTGGACCGCACCCAGGATGGCGAAGCATCCGCCGCAAGATGGCGCAGGAAATCGGCTTTTTGCTGCCGGCCGTGCACATCCGCGACAACCTGGAAATCCGCCCCAATGCCTACCGCATCCTGCTCAAGGGTGTCGAGGTCGGCAGCGGCGAAGCCTTTGTCGGCCAGTACCTCGCCATCAATCCGGGCCAGGTCATGGGCCAGGTACCGGGTACGCCCACCACCGATCCGGCATTCGGGCTGCCGGCGCTGTGGATCGACGCCAACCACCGCGACCAGGCGCAGGCCTACGGCTTTACCGTGGTGGATGCCAGCACCGTGGTGGCCACGCACATCTCCAACATCCTCCAGAGCCATGCCTCCGAGCTGCTGGGACGCGAGGAAACCCAGGCGCTGGTCGACCACGTGGCCAAGGATGCGCCGAAGCTGGTCGAAGAACTGGTTCCGAAGATCATCCCGATCGGCACCCTGCAGAAAGTGCTGCAAAACCTGCTGACCGAAGGCATCGGCATCCGCGACATGAAGACCGTGCTGGAAACGCTGGCCGAGCATGTCACCATCACGCAGGACATCGACGAGCTGACGGCCGTCGTGCGCGTGGCGCTGTCGCGTGCCATCGTGGCCCAGCTGTTCCCGGGCATGAACGAACTGTCGGTGCTGACGCTGGACCCGCAACTGGAAACCATCCTCGCCAGCGCCCTGACCGGCAAGCAGGGCGGCGGACTCGAACCGGGTCTGGCCGAAGGACTGCTGCAATCGGCCACCCGCGAATCGGACCGCATCGAGCAGCAGGGCCTCAACCCGGTGCTGCTGACGCCACCGGGACTGCGGCCGGTGCTGTCGAAATTCCTGCGCCGCGCCCTGCCGCAGCTGGCCGTGCTGTCGCACAACGAAATTCCGGACAACAAGAACATCCGCGTCGTGGGCGTGGTAGGCGGGCGCAGCTGATGCCGACACTTTTTCCTTTTTTCCGGGCCATGGCCGCATCAGCGCGCCCGGCCCCCGCTTTCAACCGGTTCTAGACCATGGTCGTCAAGAAGTTCTACGGCAAAACCACCCGCGAGGCGCTGCGTCAGGTACGCGACGAGCTGGGTACGGATGCGCTGATCCTGTCCAACCGCAGCCTCGCCGACGGCGGTGTGGAAATCATGGCCGTGGCCGATGCCGACGTCAGTTCGCTGGCGTCTTCGCTGGCCTCGCACGTCAAGCCGCCGCCACGCCCTGTCTCCATGCCGCCCCTGAGCCATGCTCCTGCCCAGTCCGTCGGACCGGCAGCACCGCTGGCCAGCGCACTGGCGCGGACCTATGCCTTGCCGGTGGAACCGCTCGATGAACCGGTGGCCCGGGTCTTTCATCCGGAAGACGACGTGCCGACCGTACGGAAGGCGGACTTTCCGCGCCTGCAGACCCGCCCGGCCGACAGCCGGCCGGACCTGTCGGCCGCGCCGGCCGAGCCGAACTTTGTCCGGCCCTTGCGCTCCAGCTCTCCGGCCATGCCCGAAGAACTGCTGCCGGACGACGCGCCAGCATCTCCGGTCCGGACCGGCCTGACGCCTTCCCAGCAGGCCTCCGAAGCCCGCACGGAGCAGAAGCTGGGCGAAATCGGCAGCGAGATGCGCGAACTCAAGGCACTGCTGACGGCCCAGATGGCCAGCCTTGCCTGGGCCAACCTCGAGGATTACCACCCCAAACAGGCCGAACTGTTCCGCAAGCTCCTGACCGTCGGCATGAGCCCGGCCCTGTGCCGCCAGCTGGTTTCCAAGCTGCCCGGCCACTTTGACGAAGAGGCTGCGCTCAAATGGGCCAAGTCGGCCCTGATCCAC
Organism: Laribacter hongkongensis DSM 14985; assembly: GCF_000423285.1. Classification (NCBI taxonomy): domain Bacteria; kingdom Pseudomonadati; phylum Pseudomonadota; class Betaproteobacteria; order Neisseriales; family Aquaspirillaceae; genus Laribacter; species Laribacter hongkongensis. The sequence continues at coordinate 223,291 of NZ_AUHR01000004.1, read as the reverse complement.
AACCTGCGCGTGCTGCCGGAAAGCGACGACATTGTCGACAAGGGCGGGGTCTATGCGCTGGTCGGCCCGACCGGGGTCGGCAAGACCACCACCATTGCCAAACTGGCCGCCCGCGCCACCCTGCGCAAGGGTGCCGACGCCGTGGCGCTGATCACGACCGACAGCTACCGCATCGGCGCACAGGACCAGCTCAAGCTCTACGGCCGCATCCTGCAGATCTCGGTCTACGCCGTCGACAACGAGGCCGACCTGGCACTGACGCTCAAGGACCTGTCGCACAAGCACCTGGTGCTGATCGACTCGGTCGGCATCGGCCAGCGTGACCCGCGCCTCAACGGCCAGACCCAGATGTACGCCGCCAGCGGACAGGGCGAGCGCGCCATCCGCCGCATCCTGGTGCTGGCAGCCAACGCGGCCGGCCACACCCTCCAGGACGTGATCCAGCGTTACCAGGGCGAAGGACTGGTCGGCACCATCATTTCCAAACTCGACGAATCCCCGGCTCTCGGCGTGGCACTGGACGTGGCCATCCGCCACCGCCTGCCGGTGTTCTACATTGCCAACGGCCAGCGGGTGCCGGAAGACCTTCACCTGCCCGATGCCCCGTACCTGATCGAACGCACGTTCCAGTCCCTGCGCCAGGGCAGCGGGCCGTTTGCCTACCAGAATGACGAATACCGCATCCTCCAGGGTGCACAACAACCGGGAACCGGTCTGTCATGATCCGTGTCGAGGATCAGGCTGCCAGCCTGCGCCGCATGGCACAGGTCCTGCACTCGCCGCAAAGCTTTGCTTTTGTCGGTGGCCGGGCAGCCGGAACCACGACCCTGGTGGCCGAACTGGGCACGGCCCTGTCCCAGCAGCAGAATGCCCGGGTGGCACTGTTCGACGCCCATCCGGTCCGGGCGCTGGTGCGCCGCATGGCGCGGCATGAACTCGAAACCCTGGACAAGGTCATCCAGCACCAGCTGCCGCTGGATGCCGCCGTGACCCCCCTGTCCGACAACCTGGTACTGGTCGGCTTCCACGCCCGTCCGCGCCTCTTGGCCGAACTGCACCTAGCGCTGGCCCACCGGCTCGAAGGCGAATTTTCCGCGCTGGTGCGTGACCTCAACTACCTGCTGTTTGACGTCCCCGCCGCAGAACTGGCGCTGGCCGGCATTGCCGATGACGTGATCGTGGTCCTGTCTCCCGACCACGACTGCCTGACCGAGGTGTACGCGCAGATCAAGCGGCTGGCCGGCGAATACGGCCAGAGGCGCTTTAACGTGCTGCTGAACCGGGTGCACACGCTGGCCGAGGCGCGCTTGTGGTTTGCCCGTCTGTCGGCAGTTGCGGGACAATACCTGTCGGTGTCGCTGCGCTGGGTCGGCTACGTGCCCGAAGACCACTGGGCCAAGCGTGCCGCCATCCTGCGCACCACCACCGTACAGTCGTTTCCCGACAGTGAAACCGCTGCCGCCATCAGCCAGCTGGCCGCACGCCTGCCGCAGTGGTCGACCCGCTCGGGCAGCGTGCCTGATCTTTTCAACCGGCTGTGCGAGGCTACCCGCCTCAACGGACCGCTTCCCTCCGACCTGACCTGACTCCGTTTCGTCCATGAGCAAGCTTCGAGCCTACCAGTCTGCCGCCACCACGAACTCCAGCGTGGACATCACCGAGCATCTGACTCTGGTGCGCAAGCTCGCTTCGATGATGATCAGCCGCCTGCCGGCCAGCGTCGAACTCGACGATCTGGTCCAGGTGGGCATGATCGGCCTGATCGAAGCAGCCCAGCAGTTCGACCCGGCCCAGGGTGTACTGTTTGAAACCTTTGCCAGCCAGCGCATCCGTGGCGCCATGCTGGACGAACTGCGCCGCCTCGACTGGCTGCCCCGGCAGGCCCGGCGCAACGCCAAGCAGATCGAAGAAGCAATGGCGCAGCTGGAACAGTCTCTCGGCCATCCCCCGGGAGAAGGCGAAATTGCCGCCCGTCTGGGGCTGTCGGTCGACGAATACCAGACCATGCTGTTCGAGTGCAAAGGCCACCAACTGGTCTACTTCGAGGATTTCGGCCACGACGATGACGAAGGCAGCTCGACCCGCATGGTCGAGCAGGTTGCCGACCAAGGCATGGTCAATCCGTTCGAGATCCTCGGGGAAAGCCGCTTTCGCAGCCATCTGGTCGCTGCCATCAAGGAGCTGCCGGAACGCGACCAGCTGGTGATGAGCCTGTATTACGAGCAGGAGCTGAACCTGAAGGAAATCGGCGCCGTACTCAACGTGACCGAATCGCGCGTCTGCCAGCTGCACAGCCAGGCGGTGGCACGCCTGCGCACCAAGCTCAAGGCCTGGATCGGCTGATCCCCGGCGACACGCACTACGGGGTGTCGCCGTCGCCTCCGCCCTTTTTCATCGCCTTGCCGGCCTCGGCCCGCGCACGCCGGACAGCTTTCGGGTCGGCAATCAGCGGGCGGTAGATTTCCACCCGGTCATGCTCGCGCAGCACGGTATCGGCCTTGACCGGCCGGGAAAAGATGCCGATCTTCATCGTATCCGCATCAATGCCCGGATACTGGTCAAGTAGACCCGAAAGCCCGATGGCGTCGCGGGCCGTCGTACCGGCCGGCACCTTCAGGCGCACGAGGCTCTGGCGTTCCGGCAGGGCGTACGCCACCTCCACGCTGATGTCGTCAGTCGTCGCCATACACGCGGTCCGCTTCTTCGATGAAGGCATCCACGAGGCTGGTCATGATGCGGCCGAACACCGGACCGATCACGGTTTCCAGCAGCCGGCTGGAAAAATCGTAACGCAGCTCGAACACGATCTTGCAGCCGAACTCGCCCAGCGGATAAAAGCGCCAGCTGCCGGCCAGTTGCCTGAACGGGCCGTCGACCAGCTGCATGTCGATCAGCTCGCCCGGCACCAGCTGGTTGCGCGTGGTGAAATGCTGGCGGATCTTGAGGTAGTCGATGTGCAGGCGTGCCACCATATAGGTGTCGTCGCCCTCCACCTCTTCGGTCTGGCTGCACCACGGCAGGAATTTCGGATAGCGCGCCACATCGTTGACCAGATCAAACATCTGGACGGGCGTATGGGCGACGAGTACGGTTTTTTCGATGACGGACATAGGACTCAGGCTCGGGCAGCCAGCGGGCCGCCCGTCAAAAACGTGTCACATTATAAACTGCCGCGCACCGATCGGGTGCCGTTGGCAAACCGCTGAAAGATCAGGCGCTTTCGGTCTGACGGCGAGCTTTGTTACAATGCGCGGCTTCACGGAGCGCCTCATGAGCATCATCGAGAACAAAAAAGCCTTTCACGACTACTTCATCGAAGAACGTTTCGAGGCCGGGCTCGTGCTCGAAGGCTGGGAAGTCAAATCCATCCGTGCAGGCCGCGTGCAGCTCAAGGAAGGCTACGTCGTGCTGATCGATGGCGCATTCTGGCTGATCGGCTGCCACATCTCGCCGCTGCCCACCGCCAGTACCCACATCCATCCGGATCCGACCCGCCGGCGCAAGCTGCTGCTGGCGCGCAAGCAGATCGACCGGCTGATCGGCAAGGTCGAACGCGCCGGCTACACGCTGATGCCGCTCAACCTGCATTACAAGGCCGGCTGGATCAAGCTGGAAATCGGCCTCGCCAAAGGCAAGAAGCAGCACGACAAGCGCGAAAGCGAAAAAGAACGCGAATGGCAGCGTGAAAAACAACGCATCATCAAGGATGTCGCCCGTGGCTGACGCCCGGCATCCTTCCCACCTCTTTCCCCCGGCCGCAATCCGTGCGGCCGTTTTGCATTGAAAGGCCCAGGACCGTCATGGACAAGATCCTCATCCTCGATTTCGGCTCGCAGGTCACGCAGCTGATTGCCCGCCGCGTGCGCGAAGCCCATGTTTATTGCGAACTGCACCCGTACGACATGTCCATCGAGGACATCCGCGCCTTCAATCCCAAAGGCATCATCCTGTCGGGCGGCCCGAACTCGGTGTACGAATCGGACTACCAGGCCGATCCGGCCCTGTTTGACCTCGGCGTGCCGGTGTTCGGCATCTGCTACGGCATGCAGTTCATGGCCCACACCCTTGGCGGTGCCGTGGAAGCCGGCGACCAGCGCGAATTCGGCTACGCCGAAATCCGCGCCCGCAACCACTCCAAGCTGCTCGAAGGCCTGCAGGACCGCAGCAACGACGCCGGTCACGGCCTCTTGGACGTGTGGATGAGCCACGGCGACAAGGTCACCGCCCTGCCGGACGGCTTCAAGGTCATCGCCGAAACCCCGTCCTGCCCGATCGCCGCCATGGCCGACGAAGCCCGCCATTACTACGGCGTGCAGTTCCACCCGGAGGTGACCCACACCAAGCGCGGCACCGAAATGATCCACCGCTTCGTGCTGCACATCTGTGGCGCCGAGCCAAGCTGGACCATGCCGAACTACATCGACGAAGCCGTGAAGAAAATCCGCGAACAGGTCGGTGACGAAGAAGTCATCCTTGGCCTCTCGGGCGGTGTCGACAGCTCGGTAGCCGCCGCGCTGATCCACCGCGCCATCGGCGACCAGCTCACCTGCGTGTTTGTCGACCACGGCCTCCTGCGCCTCAACGAAGGCGAGATGGTCATGGACATGTTCGCCCGCAACCTCGGCGTGAAAGTGATCCACGTCGATGCCAGCGCCGAATTCATGGGCAAGCTCGCCGGCGTCACCGACCCGGAACAGAAACGCAAGATCATCGGCGCCGAATTTGTCGCAGTGTTCCAGCGCGAAGCTGAAAAACTGCCGAAAGCCAAGTGGCTGGCACAAGGCACCATTTACCCGGACGTGATCGAATCGGCCGGTGCCAAGACCCAAAAAGCCCACACCATCAAGAGCCACCACAACGTGGGCGGCCTGCCGGAAACGCTGAACCTGAAGCTTCTGGAGCCGCTGCGCGAACTCTTCAAGGACGAAGTGCGCCAGCTCGGCATCGCACTGGGCCTGCCGCACGAAATGGTCTATCGCCACCCGTTCCCGGGCCCGGGTCTGGGCGTGCGCATTCTGGGCGAAGTGAAGGCCGAATACGCCGAGCTGCTCAAGCGTGCCGACGCCATCTTCATCGAAGAGCTGCGCAACACCATCGACGAAAAAACCGGCAAGAGCTGGTACGACCTGACCAGCCAGGCCTTTGCCGTGTTCCTGCCGGTCAAGTCGGTCGGCGTGATGGGCGACGGCCGCACCTACGACTACGTCGTGGCCCTGCGCGCCGTGGTCACCAGCGACTTCATGACCGCCCACTGGGCCGAGCTGCCCTACAGCCTGCTGGGCCGGGCATCGAACCGCATCATCAACGAAGTTCGTGGTCTGAACCGGGTTGTCTACGATGTATCGGGCAAGCCGCCGGCGACGATTGAGTGGGAGTGATGACAAGCTGATTCGGCAAAATTTTCCGAATCATTTCATCAGGAAGCCAGCAGGATTGCTGGCTTTTTTATTTCTCAAAAAAACTGACTAGGCTCAGACAGCTCAAATCATCATGAAAAGCAATCAGTCCATGATTGATCAGTAGCGGCGCTTCAATTACCCGAACCACAAATCATATTTATATGTTCTTGCCTGGCAGCCAAGCTTTTCTGCAATCTGAAAATGGAAGCATGAACAGATTTATTTCAATTCCTGTTATTTTTAAAAATCCATACCTACATAGACATAGGCAGGAAAACATTAAAAATACGCAGATAAGAAACAGATAAAGCAGATACCAACCATATCTTCATCCAAGAGAAAGTCATCCAGAAACTTTGAAGTACCTCTTCAGATCCAAGTCGGGATACCTGATGTGATCAGGTCACAAAACAGACCCACACAGTGGAAAGCTGCATGAAAAACCAATAGATGGTTAGCCTGACATCACAACTGCTCTAATCGCACATACCACCTCTGGCAGGGGTCCGACCGAGCAGAAGCCCTCTCGGCATGAAATGCAGTAACCTCCACCAAAAACAGAAACCGATAACTTTCTGCTTGCTTAACTCCTGAGTCACCACCAGCAGCCGTGAAGAAATTTTTGTGAAATTTGACGATCACCGAAATTCGGCCTGCCATACTTCCCGAGATTTTTACAACTTTTCTCAGAAAAGCATCAGATTTCAGACATAATCAAAACGATGACCGTCATGCACAACACAATTATCCTACAAATACATCTTCAATCCGTCCCATATTTTGGATTATATGGTCCATACAACAATCCTCCGGGAGGACCATAAGAGAGTAACCGATTGCTGGTTATAGCTGCAATATCATGGCCATGATCGGCCAAGTTATGCACAATCTGATTAATGGCTGCATTAACCAACATTCCAATCAAACTACCCCCACTATTGTTTTGATTTTCAGCGCTAGAAGCTTGAGCAGATCCCTGCCACAGGGTAGTCCCACTACGCAAATCCACCAGTTTTGCATCAGCAAAAACCTCTACAACACTGTCAATAATCCGGTAACTTGCACCATATTTCTTGATCGATACATACAGGGCAGCATCAGCCCCAAAAATATCATGAAGCTTTGAAAATGGTATGTTTTGCGCATCATCAGCAACTGTCACTCCATTCTGCTTGAATGTTTCACTCACCAAAGCCACTGGCATCACATAATAGCCAGCTTCAGCTAATGGTCTAGTCACGAGTGACAGCATGCTTATTCCAGCATTGACATCTGGCGACTGGTTGACCGGAGGCAGAACCAGAATAGATTTTGGCTTACTGGCCTTATATGCCGTGTAATCATAATTGACAGGTTTTGTAGCACATGCAGCCATCAGCAAACTGAGCACGACAATCAGGCCAAGTTGGATTTTATTTTTCATTGAGCCACCACCACCTTATTTGAATCAAATTTTTTCAACAGCATATCAATGTAAGTTGCCGACTCCTGGTATTGCACCTTCTCAGCGTCAAGATGCTCAGCAGCCTTGCTGTCATTCCCCAAATCAGCATAAAGCAGGCCCAAATGCGCATGCACTCCAGGAGGAACCGGATTATTGGATGCTCGCATTTTTTCGAGATCTTTCTCCAGAGAAATCACCTGCTTTTCCTTGTCTCCACCCTTAAAGTAATCATACACCTGGGTTTGATAGCCTCCCCACTGATACAATGATTGATGATTATTTGAGGCACACCCTGAAACTAGAAGCACCAGACCAATCACCATCAACAAACCCGGCTTGTCGATTTTTTTCATTGAGCCATTTCTCCAAAAATTATTTAATGGGTTTCCAGACACCAGAATCAACTGCTACAGTCAGATTATTGACAGCTTCCCTCATGGCAAAATCCAGAACTTTACCGTTAAGAGTAGAGTCGTAGCTGGCAGTCCCGCCAAAGCCAATGATTTCACGATTGGACAGTGAATACTCTCCAGCTCCTTGCACAGAATAAACCACCTCAGATGTAGAGCTATCCACTATATTCAAACTGACCTTTGCATATGCAACCTGTTGCTTTCCGCGCCCCAAGATACCAAACAACTGATAATCACCAACTTCCTTTCTGCCAAATTCGGTGACATCTCCGGTCACAATATAGTCAGCACCCTTTAATTTAAGAGCCTGCTGTTTGATACCTGCCTCCTGCCTGGCTTCCGCAAGATTCTCCCGATCCAGAACAGCGAACCTGTTGGTTTGCTGCAAGTGAGCGATCAGAATCGTTTTAGCCTGACTGCCCAAACGGTCAACGCCATCCGAGAACAGCCCTCTCATGAAAGAAGAACGGTTATCAAACTTGCCAACGGCGACAGGGAAACGCAGACCTGCATATGGCTTGCTTGCTGCAGCAACTTGCTGTATGGCAACACTTTGATGGCTTTCTGTAGCGCATCCACCTAGTGCAGCCCCCATTAGCCCCACCACAAAAATGACTGATAATTTCTTCATGTTCTATTTACTTTCTCTCCAGTAGAGTTATTTGGCAGTCAAAAAATCCAAAATTATTTTTTATCAGCATGAAAATCAAATAGCCTTGCTACTTCATGCAAAAAACAACATAACCCAAAGCAAATAAACTTGCAAAGCTTTATCAATCCACAAAGCATCAAAGCCACATTAATTGATCAAACCATTAAAAATGGATTATTTAATCAAACCTACAAAAGAAAATCAAAATTCACTCCCGCATTCCATTCAAAAACAAAGTACCCATCATCCAGAAATGAACAATCAGCCACTAAAATCAACATAAAAAAACCAGACAATAAACAAGTCAAACATTTTAAAACAAACTTACCAAATAGAAAAAGTCGTCCAATGCCGCAAACAGGCATTCCCCACAACAGCCTTCTGTATTTAAATCAGTCAGAGCATTAGCCTGAGTACTCGCCATCACATCGCAATCCGCAATCGAATGCATCAGAAAAATATCAGGAGCCACTTTTATATGAAGCACTACTAACATGCAGCATTGCCGCGAATGCAGACATGTAACGTCATCAACCCATGCAAAATTTTCAAGAAACAGATTTCAACCATCATTATTCAAATATTTTTCTTTGCAGCATTTATCGCTGTTCAATGCTCTCCTGACGCATTAAGCACTCATTCACTTTATCTACGGAATAAACACGAACAAACCTGTTGGAGTTGCTCGCCTCCCAATGATTTCCACCATGTATTGACCGACCCGTTTAGTCAATACACAATACTATCCATACCTTAATCGATAAGGTATGTGCGGCATCTATCCTCTTTTGATTACTGTTAATACCTTGAGAATTACGAAGCATGGTCTGTAACCGAGGCTCCATATCATCCCAACCACTCAGACAATGCCGTTTTGATATGCAAAGCAGCCAAATGTACAGGTGAAATTAATATACTAATGTGTCAGAGCAGCACCGGATGAGCGAGCACAACCGGATTGGGCGCAATAAGCGTGCCATCCGTAAGTCCAGAAACATACAGCCAAACGCTGGCACCAACCTATGGCTGTCCGACAACGACAACCATGCCCCGGAATCCTTTTCAACGAAAAGGATTTACCTCCCCTGGCAGGCCATGTCGTTAGCGATTGAGAACATAAGTGGCTCTGCACATTCATATGCTTACACAGCCGATGGTCAATCCACAGGTTCCGACCGAAAACTCCGCTTTCCCAAGGCAGCTATCATCGCCAGCAAAAGACTGGATGGAAATTTTCGGAGTCAAACCTCCATGTTTTCATGAACCTACTTTTTTCGTAAATACTCAACAAATCATCCATAAAAACCGGACCAACATATCTGATTGGTCAGGTTTTGAATCCATTACAAACCTTTGTAAATCATTACCGGATAATTGGATACAACCCGTAACCGGATTCAGGTTTCCGGTTAATGCAGTACCTGCCAGCTTGAATGCAAGCCATGTGGCTTTTTACCTGACCAGAAAGAGCATTCACCATGAAAAAGATTGCAACCTTGCTGTTGACCTCCATGTTCCTTGCTTCGGCTGGTTTTGCCAGCGCAGCTGATACTGCACCTTCCGCAACTGCGCCAGCCAAGGACAAAGCCACAACAGGGTACAAGATGGCACCTGCCGAAGCCAAGACCGGGACACATGCTCCTACCAAGGCAGAACACAAAAAAACCGGACATGAAAAAACCGAGCACAAGCAACCGGAAGTAAAAACCGAGCACAAGACCATGCCGGCCAATTCCAAACAAAAAACTCCCGGCTGATTTTCATCCATGCGCGATTGAAACCATCGCCACGGAAAATCAAAACAAGAGCCGTATCCATACCTGAAAAGGAATTGGCATACGGCTCTTTTTCATCACGGTGCGTATAAAAGTTACGGGAGTTCTTCCATGCGCGAAGGAAAAAACAGTCCGGTCATTCCATGACCCGCAGCCAGCAGGCATGACAGCCGGAAACATGGCAGGCAGAAGCAGTTGACAACACGCCATGCCTGCCCTCGTCACAGCCAGAACAAACGTTTCCATGCCTGAACGTGCCCAATAAAGAGCGGACTTGTACGGCAATACATGAGCAGAACGCCGCACCAGACCATCACTATTACAGTGAACACCCAATCGTCTCCGGACCTGACCGATATCAGGCTTTTGGTTGTACAGGCCTTTGTCCGTCATCCGGTTGACCCGGGCTTGTCCGGACGGGCTGGTAATCGCATTGCAACAGGGTTTCGTCCAGTACGGCCCAGTCCGGTGCCTGCCGGACCCTGATATTGGCCTGCGACCTCACGGAAGAAAGATCATCCAGCGTACCGACCCGGACAACAGTCAGTTCCGCAAAGCCGGAAGAATTCACGAACAGATGGGTACCGCAGACGGGGCAAAACCGCCGGGTCACGTGATGGCCACAGTCGGCCATACTACCGTATTCGCACAGATCACCGTCAATCACCAGCGCACTGGCCAGCACCGCCATGTTGACGGTACCGTTTGCGGCAATGCGCTGGCAACTCCGGCACCAGCATGTCCGGACCCGGACGGGCTCTCCGGTCAGCCGGTAACTTGCCTGTCCGCACAGGCAGCGTCCTGATCGTTCAGTCATGACTGGTTTCCGATGCCGGGTAATCAGGCCGGACGCGATGCCACAGGCTGGCCGTCCCACTGTGGCAGCTTCTCGTCCAGCACCGCCCAGTCGGGTGCCCGCCGGACCCAGATATTGGCCTGTGGCCGCACGGATGACGGATCGTCCAGCGTGCCGGTCCGGACAAGGGTGAACTGCGCAAAAGCCGTGGAATTGCCGAAGAGATGGATACCGCAGACCGGGCAAAACCGCCGGACCGCATGATGACCGCTATCCGCCACGCTCCCGTATTCGCGCAGATCGCCCTCAATCACCAGCGCGCCGGCCGGTACAAGTGCATTGACGGTGCCGTTCGCGGCCAGCCGCTGGCAATCCCGGCACCAGCACAGCAGCGTACGTACCGGATCGACAGTCAGGCGATAACGTACCTGTCCGCACAGGCACCCTCCGTGTCGTTCAGTCATTGGCAGCATCTCCGGTCAAAGTCAGACAACAAAAACTACGCAGGCATGAATGCCCGGAAATCATAGCCTGACCGGGATGCAGGAGATACATGCGGCTACCGGCAAACACGCACAAGGCATGATTTAACAGGTCGGTTCATTCTTGGGGCATTCTCTAATACATATTGTTACCAGCCTGTCGCATCCTCGAATTGCACTCCCCCGGCAGAGGACTAGAATCCGCGGCTTTTCGCACTGGCTCCGGCCCTAACATCCTTATTCACCATGAAAAAAGTTATTCTTCTGCTCGGCGGCTTTTATGCCCTGTATCTGCCTCTGGTCACCCTTGGAGCCCAGGAAGTGATCGATTCCAGCACCCAGTGCCAGGACACTCCGCAGGCCCTGCACTGCACCAAGGCTTCGGTCTACACCAAACTGGTGCTCGGCTGATTCCTGCTCCCGCCCGTTACGACCGGCGGGATTTTTTCTGTCCTCTCCTCAGCCCCGCCCGCCTTCGCGCCCGGCCCCGCTCCGGTCTGCCATCCCCCAGCACAGCGCATCCTGCCCGTCCCCCTCTGCCGGCCCCTGCTCGGTCAGCAGCAGCGTCATGCATTCCCGGTCCAGTACCTGGATGCCCACAGCCCGTGCCCTGGCGTTGTACGCCAGCCCCCGCTCATCACGTTTGACCGACAGGCGATAACGACCGTCTGCCGTCAGCTCCGGCATGCCCAGCCGTTCAAGGCTGTCTGCAAATGTCCCGTGTACCGACAGCCAGCGCAGCTGGGCGGCATGAAGCTCCTTCAGACCAGCCCTGGCTGCCTGACGGTGCGGCACCAGTTCACTGGCCTGCCAGACCGGCAAGGCCAGTGCCATCAGCACGGAAAACAGGGCTCCGCCGACCAGAATGCGCAGCAGCCACGGAAACCCCGGAGAAGAATCCTGCATGCCAGCCTCCTGCCATCAGGCAATCTGTAAATGTCAAACCTTCTCCTCCGGTATAGCCGCTACCGCTACCTCCATTTGTCTGCGCCTGCACCATGCGACTTGGCGTTTTCAAACCGGGAGGCTATGCATGGCAATAGGCTATGGCAGCGGCGTACACTCGACCTGCTATTCAGCGAACCAAACGGAGAATGCAAAATGAACAGAGTCACCCCTTTGGTCGCCAGCGTCGCGCTGGCCATGATCGTCACCGGATGCGCCTCGCAGCCGGGGCAGCAGAACCCGGGCGGCCTGAGCAATACGGGCATGGGCGCAATCATCGGCACGCTGGGGGGCGCCGCAGCCGGCGCCCTGATCGGCAACAGCGGCAAGGGCGCGCTGATCGGTGCAGCAGCCGGCGCCGCCCTCGGCACCGGTGTCGGTTACTACATGGACCGCCAGAAAGCCGAGCTGGAATCCAAGCTCCGCTCGGAAATCTCCAGCGGCCAGATGCAGCTGCAACAGAACGCCGACCAGAGCCTGGTGGTCACCATGAACGAGGACGCCACCTTCAACCTCAACTCGGCCGTCGTGAAGCCCGCCTTCTACCCCGCCATGAACAAGGTGGCCGAAACGCTCAAGCAATATAACCAGACCACGCTGGTCATCCGCGGCTATACCGACAGCACCGGTGCCGCAGCCTACAACCAGCAGCTCTCGCTCAAGCGTGCCAACGCGGTCAAGAGCTACCTGGTCGGCCAGGGCGTGGCCGCCAACCGCATCCAGACCATCGGCATGGGCGAATCCGATCCGCGCGCCAGCAACGATACCGCCCAGGGACGCGCCATGAACCGCCGCGTCTCGATCACCATCGTGCCCCAGCAAGGCGCCCAGTAAACGCACCAGGAGACTCCCGACATGCCGCACATCGCCATCGTTTACCACTCCGGCTACGGCCATACCCGCAAACAGGCCGAAGCCGTGGCAGCCGGTGCCGGCTCGGTTGCCGGGAGTCAGACCTGCCTGATCGAAATCGACGCCGAAGGCAACCTGCCCGACGGCAGCTGGGACACGCTCGCCAGCGCCCAGGCCATCGTCTTCGGCTCGCCCACCTACATGGGCGGTCCGTCGTGGCAGTTCAAGAAATTTGCCGACGCCTCGTCCAGACCGTGGTTCGGCCAGGTCTGGAAAGACAAGCTCGCCGCCGGCTTCACCAATTCGGCCTCCATCAACGGCGACAAGCTCTCCAGCCTGCACTACTACTTCACGCTGGCCATGCAGCACGGCATGGTCTGGGTCGGCACCGGCATGCTGCCCTCCAACCTCAAGGCGGCCGACCGCAACGACCTCAACTGGCTGGGCAGCTTTGCCGGCGCCATGTCGCAGTCACCGGCCGACAGCAGCCCGGACGAAGGCCCGCTGCCCGGTGATCTCGAAACCGCCCGCCTGTTCGGCATCCACATCGCCGAGCAAGCCATCCGCCTCGGCTGATTCCGCCTCCCGCCCGGCCTGGCAGACAGCATCGCCACCAGTCACGGTACACTACGGGTCTTCCCCTTGTTGCCGTGATCGGTCCGATCCGCTGTCTGCATGCCACACACCCATTCGCTGCTGTCCCGACTCCCCGGCCTGGATGCCCTGCTCCGGCTGCCGGCCACCCGTCACCTGATCACCCGCCACGGCCGCCATGCGGTCAGCGAAGCCGCCCGCGCCGAGCTGGAGCAACTGCGTGCCCATGTCCGCCAGCATGCCGGCTGGCCGCAGTGGTTTGCCGGCATCGACAGCCTGCCGCCCCGGCTGGAAGCACACTGCCGCCGCCGCCAGCAACCGGCCCTGCGACCGGTTTTCAACCTGACCGGCACCATCCTGCACACCAACCTCGGCCGCGCCATCCAGGCCGATGCCGCCATCGACGCCGTACGCGCCGTCATGCGCGGCGCCGTCACGCTGGAATACGACCTTGACGGTGCCGGCCGCGGCCACCGCGACCACGCCGTCAGCGAACTGCTGGCCGAGCTGACCGGCGCCGAAGCCGCCTGCGTGGTCAACAACAACGCCGCCGCCGTACTGATCCTGCTGTCGACCGTCGCCACCGGACGCGAAGTGATTGTCTCGCGCGGCGAACTGGTGGAAATCGGCGGCGCCTTCCGCATGCCCGACGTCATGCGCCAGGCCGGTTGCCAGCTGGTTGAAGTCGGTGCCACCAACCGCACCCACCTGCGCGACTACCGCGACGCCATCGGTCCGGACACCGCGCTGCTGATGAAGGTCCACACCAGCAATTACAGCATCGAAGGCTTCAGCTCCAGCGTGCCCGAGGCCGACCTGGTGCCGCTGGCCCGCCAGCACGGCCTGCCGGTTGCCACCGACCTGGGCAGCGGCGCCCTCGTGGACCTTGCCGCCTGGGGCCTGCCGGCCGAGCCGATGCCGCGCGACATGCTGGCAGCCGGCCTCGACCTCGTCAGCTTTTCCGGCGACAAGCTCCTGGGCGGCCCGCAGGCCGGGCTGATCGTCGGCCGCCAGGAATGGATCGACCGCCTGCAAAAACACCCGCTCAAGCGCGCCCTGCGCTGCGACAAGCTGACCCTGGCCGCACTGGAAGCCACCCTGCGCCTGTATCTGGAACCGGACCGCCTGACCGACACCCTGCCCACCCTGCGCCTGCTGACCCGGCCACAGGCCGACATCCGCCAGCTGGCCGAACGGCTGGCCGGCTGGCTGGCTGCCCAGCTGGGGCCGCGCTGGCAGGTGCAGGCCGAAGCCTGCCTGTCGCAGATCGGCAGCGGTTCGCTGCCGGTCGACCGCCTGCCCAGCCATGCAGTCACGCTGGCGCCGGCCGACGGACGCGGCAAGACGCTGGAACAGCTGGCCACGGCCCTGCGTGAACTGGAGCAACCGGTGATCAGCCGCCTGAAGGACGGCCGCCTGTGGCTGGACCTGCGCAGCCTGGAGGACGAAGCCGCCTTCCGTATCAACCTGCTGCCGCTGCTGGAGCAGTACACACCGGAGCAACCGTCATGCTGATCGCCACCGCCGGCCATGTCGACCACGGCAAGACCAGCCTGCTGCGAGCCCTGACCGGCGTGGACACTGACCGCCTGCCGGAAGAAAAGCGCCGCGGCATGACCATCGACCTCGGTTACGCCTATCTGCCGCGCGAGCAAGGCGAACCACTCGGTTTCATCGACGTGCCCGGCCACGAAAAATTCCTGCCCAACATGCTGGCCGGCGTCGGCGGCATTCACCATGCACTGCTGGTGGTCGCGGCCGACGACGGCGTGATGCCGCAAACGCGCGAGCACCTAGCCATCCTGACGCTGGCCGGCGTGCGCTCGCTCAGTGTCGCCATCAGCAAATGCGACCTCGTCAGTGACGGGCGCATCGCGGACGTCACCGCCGAACTGCACGCCCTGCTGGCTGCGTTCCGGCTGACCGTCCACGGCATCCACCCGGTCAGCGCACCACGCGGCACCGGTATCGATACCCTGCGCGACACCCTGCTGGCGCTGGCCGCCACAACCGGCACAACAGCCAGCCCGGCCCGCCGCTTCCGGCTGGCCATCGACCGTGCATTCACGGTAACCGGCAGCGGTCTGGTGGTCACCGGCACGGCGCTGGCAGGCCAGGTGGCCGTCGGCGACAGCCTGTGGCTGACCGGTGCCGACCGCCCGGTGCGGGTGCGCGGCCTGCGCGCGCAACACACGCCCGTGGAACAGGCCGGTGCCGGCTGCCGGCTGGCCCTGAACCTGGCCGGTGACATCGGACGTGACGACATCCGCCGGGGTGACTGGCTGCTGGCGCAGGAACCGCCGGCCCCGGCCGACCGGATCACGGTCTGGCTGACGGCCAGCCCGCTGGCGGAGCATGCACTCCGGCACTGGCAGCCGGTACATCTGCATCATGCCGCCAGCCATGTCACCGGCCGGGCGGCACTGCTCGACCACAGCAGCCTCGCCGCCGGCCAGACCGGTCTGGCCGAACTGGTGCTCGACCAGCCGCTGCATCTGGCCGCTGGCGACCGGCTGATCCTGCGCGACATGCATGGCGCCGAAACCCTCGCCGTGGCGCAGGTGCTGGAACTTGGCGTGCCGGCCCGCGGCAAGCGCACGCCGGAACGGCTGGCCTACCTTGCGGCACTGCACGATGCCCTGCCCGACGACGACACCAGCCTGGCCGTGCTCGCCACCCGGAACGCTGTCCGCGCAGGCGATTTTGCCTGGGCTCGCCAGCTGGTGCCCGCGGCTGCCGAAGCCTGCTGCGCGGCCAGCCCGCTGCGATGGGTCGGCCGCGCCGATGCCCGGCTGGGATTCAGCCCGCTGCGCTGGCAGGCACTGACCGACACGCTGCTGACCCGACTGGCGCAGCTGCACGCCGAACAGCCTGACCAGCTCGGTGCCGGACTCGGACGCCTGCGCCGGCTGGCCCTGCCGCAAGAGTCGGAAACCACGGTCGAAGCGCTGGTGGACGAGGCGGTTGCCGCCGGCCGCCTGAGCAACAGGCGCGGCTTTGTGCATCTGCCGGAACACGTCCTGTCGTTTTCGCCGGCCGAAACCGCGCTGTGGCAGCAGGTGGAACCCTGCTTCGGCAGCGGGTCCGAGCCCTGCTGGGTCCGCGACCTGGCGCATGCCTGCCAGGTGCCGGAGGCCGACATGCGCCAGCTGTTGCGCAAGGCGGCCCGGCTGGGGCTGGTCGTGGCCATCGTGCCGGACCGCTACTACCCGCAGGCCACGCTGGCAGGACTGGCCCGCATCGCCCGCGAGCTGGCCAGCGACAGCGGTGACGTGGACGCGGCGCGTTTTCGCGATGCCATCGGCGTTGGTCGCAAGCTGGCGATCCAGATTCTCGAATTTTTCGATCGCAGCGGCTTCCTGCGCCGCCAGGGCAACCGGCACCTGCTGCGCGACCGGCAGCTGTTCTGACCTGACTTTGCCAGACCAATGACATGAAGCGTGGTGGCACGGCACAATGCCGCCATGGATACGATTGCATTTCTCGGCATGGGCCTGATGGGCCACAGGATGGCGGGCCGCCTGCTCGACGCAGGCTGGCCGCTGACAGTCTGGAACCGTGACGCAGCCAAGTGCGCCCCGCTGGCGGCACGCGGCGCGCGGGTAGCGGCCACGCCGGCAGACGCCGCCCGCGAAGCGCGCTGGGTGCTGCTGTGCCTTGCCGATACCGCGGCCGTGGAGGCTGTGGTGTTCGGCCCCGACGGGGTGGCGGCAGGCATCGGCGCCGGTGCCTGCCTCGTGGATTTTTCCAGTATTGCACCGCAGGCCACCTGCGACATGGCCGCCCGGCTGGCACAGGCTTGCCATGCCGGCTGGATCGACGTGCCGGTGTCCGGTGGCACCGCCGGCGCAGAAGCCGGTACGCTGGTGATGATGGCCGGTGGCGATGCAGCCCTCATCGATGCCGCCCGCCCGGTGCTGACCGCGCTGGCCAGCCGCGTCACCCGCATGGGGCCGGTCGGCACCGGCCAGACCACCAAGCTCTGCAACCAGCTGATCGTGGCAGCCAACAGCCTCCTGGTTGCCGAGGCGGTGGCACTGGCGCGTGCTTCGGGTGTGGATGCCTCGCTGCTGGTGCCGGCGCTGGCCGACGGCTTTGCCGATTCCAGGCCTTTCCGCATCCTGGCGCCGCGCATGGCCGCTAGCGAATTCGAGCCGGTGCAGTGGAAGGTGGCCACGCTGCTGAAAGACCTCGACAACGTCCTGGCGGCCGCAGTCCAGGCCGGACTGGAGCTGCCATGCGCCGGACTGGCCGCCGAGCGGCTGCGCCAGCAGGCCGACCGTGCCGGACTGGCGCAGGCTGACCTCAGCACCATCATCAGGCTCTATCAGCAGGAGTAAGCCATGCCGCGCCTTGCCGCCAACCTGTCACTGCTGTTTGCCGACCGGCCATTGCCGGAGCGCTTTGCCGCGGCCCGCCAGGCCGGCTTTGACGAAGTGGAAATCCAGTTCCCCTACTCGCATTCCATCCCGGAACTGGCTACCGCCTGTCAGGCTGCCGGTGTGCGGGTGATGCTGATCAATCTGCCAGCAGGCGACCTGATGCAGGGTGGCGACGGGCTGGCCTGCGTTCCGGCGCAGACTGATGCTTTTGTTGATGCGCTGCAACAAGGGTTGGCCTACGCCACGGCACTGGACGTGCAGTGCGTCAACGTGCTGGCTGGCCGCCTGCCGGCCGGTGTCAGCCGCCAGCAGGCCCTGGCCACGCTGACCGGACGGCTGCAACTGGCCTGCCGCACGTTTGCCCCGCATGGCATCACCGTCACCTGCGAAGCCATCAATCCGCTCGACATGCCGCGCTTTCTGGTCAATGACTGCGATGACATGGAAGCCCTGCGCCAGGCGGTCGGCTGTGACAATTTCGGCCTCCAGTTTGATATTTATCACATGGCCCGCCAGCAGCATGACGTGACAGCACTGCTGGAAAAACATGCTGCCCACATCGTGCATATCCAGTTTGCCGACTATCCCGGCCGGGGTGTACCGGGTACGGGATCGCTTGATTTCAAACGGATTTTCATGAAGATCAGGGAAATTGGCTACCGTGGCAGCGTGGCGGCCGAGCTGCTGGACCCGGACGGAACTTTTACGACATCCAGATGTAATTTCTGAGCAAATTCATAGGGTTGACCAATAGGGCCCCAGCCCCTAGAATCCAACCCCATGAATTTGAAGAGATTTCTATGGCATACCCTTAGTGCCCTTACATTGACTGCCACCGTTGCCGCTTTCCAGCCGGCCATGGCAGCCATGTACGGGTATATCGACAACGACGGCCGGGTTCACATCAGCAGCAGCAAGCTCGACCCGCGCTATCAGCCCATCCCGCCGGGACAGACCCTGCAACCGGCCAAAAAAACTCCTTCACTCGTGGCACTGAAGCCGGCCAGGCCGGTGGAGGCCCATCCGGCCCGCGTAGGACGCTACCGCGACCTGGTCGAGCAGGTGGCCGACAAGTACGACCTTAACCCCGACCTGATGCACGCCATCATCAGCGTCGAGTCCGGTTACAACCCCAAGGCTGTTTCCAACCGCGGCGCCCGTGGCCTGATGCAGCTGATGCCGGCCACCGGCAAGCGCTTTGGCGGCCGCCAGCTGTCTGATCCCAAACAGAACCTCGAAGCCGGAGCCAGATATCTTGCCTACCTGCTCGACAAGTTCGACAACCGGCTGACGCTGGCCATTGCCGCCTACAACGCCGGCGAAGGCGCCGTACAACGCTACGGTACCGTGCCGCCCTACAAGGAAACCCGCAACTACGTGGCCAAGGTGATGGCGACCTACGTGGCCGCCAGCAGCGACGATACGCCGTCGCTGGGTTCGTCCATGTCGAGCTGATCACGCTCACCGTCTGCCGCATGCAAAAACGGGCACCTGCAACGGTGCCCGTTTTTGTCGTCCTGCCAGCAGGTCAGGCCAGAGCCGCCAGCAATTTGCCGTGCACGCCGCCAAAGCCGCCGTTGCTCATCACCAGCACCTGGTCACCCGGCTGCGCCTCGGCGGCCACCGCCGCCACCAGTGCGTCCAGATTGCCAAACGACTGCGCCTTGCCGCCCAGTGGTGCCAGCGCCGCCGCCAGATCCCAGCCGAGCCCGCCCTGATAGCCGAACACCCGGTCGGCCTGTACCAGACTCGCCGGCAGTTCGGCCTTCATGGTGCCAAGCTTCATGGTATTGGAGCGCGGCTCCAGCACCGCCAAGATGCGCGCCGCCCCCACTCGCGCCCGCAAGCCGGCCACCGTGGTGGCAATGGCAGTGGGATGGTGGGCAAAGTCGTCGTAGACCGTCACGCCGTTGACACTGCCCTTCACTTCCATGCGGCGCTTCACGTTGGCGAACATCGCCAGGGCAGCACAGGCATCCTGCGGCCGCACACCGGCATGGCGGGCCGCTGCCACCGCCGCCACCGCATTGAGCCGGTTGTGCTCGCCCATCAGGCTCCAGCGCACCCGACCGACGGTGTTGCCGTCCAGCAGCACGTCAAAATGACCGTCGTCATCGGCTTCCCCGGCCTGCCAGCCGCTGCCGGCCGGCGCAGCAAAGGTTTCCACCGGCGTCCAGCAGCCGCGTTCCAGCACCCGCGCAAGGCTCGCTTCGCGGCCGTTCACCACCAGCCGGCCGGTACCCGGCACGGTGCGCACCAGATGATGAAATTGTGTTTCGATCGCTGGCAGATCGGCGAAGATGTCTGCATGATCGAACTCGAGATTGTTGAGGATGGCGGTGCGCGGGTGGTAGTGGACGAACTTGCTGCGCTTGTCGAAAAACGCCGTGTCGTATTCGTCGGCCTCGATCACGAAGAACGGGCTTTCGCCGCCCGGCTCCTGTGCCGGCTCGCCCGGCAGGCGGGCGGACACGGCAAAGTTTTCGGGAATGCCGCCGATCAGGAAACCCGGTGCCAGTCCGTTGGCTTCGAGGATCCACGCCAGCATGGAGCTGGTGGTGGTCTTGCCGTGCGTGCCGGCCACGGCCAGTACCCAGCGCCCGGCCAGCACGTTTTCCGCCAGCCATTGCGGGCCCGAGGTATACGGCAGGCCACGGTCGAGGATCGCCTCCATCAGCGGCATGCCACGCTTGACCACGTTGCCGATCACGAAGATGTCCGGTTGCACGCGCTCGAGCTGGCCGGCCTCGAAGCCTTCGATCAGCTCGATGCCCAGCGCCTCGAGCTGGGTCGACATCGGCGGATAGACATTCTGGTCGCAGCCCGTCACCGTGTGGCCGACCGCCCGCGCCAGTGCAGCGATGCCGCCCATGAAAGTGCCGCAAATGCCGAGGATATGGATGTGCATGGTCTGGTCCCGCAAGAAAACGGGCGCCTTGCCAGCGCCCGTCAAGGTGACTGAAAACGCCGATTTTACCCGGCAAAGAACACCCAGGTCATGAGGGCAAACAGCGGCAACAGGATGGCACCGGACCACAGCATGTAGCCAAAGAAGCTCGGCATCTTCACGCCCTGCCCTTCGGCAATCGCCTTGACCATGAAATTGGGTGCATTGCCGATGTAGCTGTTGGCGCCCATGAACACGGCACCGGCCGAAATCGCCGTCAGGGTGGCCGGCATGGCCTCCATCAGGTGAGCGGCATCGCCGTGGGCCAGATTGAAGAACACCAGGTAGGTCGGTGCGTTGTCGAGAAAGCTCGACAGTGCACCGGTCAGCCAGAAGTACATGCCGTTGACCGGCATGCCGTCCGGCGTGCTGACCAGCGCCACGAGGCTTGCTAGGGCACCGTCCGGCCCGGCGCGCAGGATGGCCAGTGCCGGTGCCATGACCACGAAGATGCCGGCAAACAGCTTGGCCACCTCGAGGATCGGCCCCCAGTCAAAATCGTTGGCTTCACGACAGGCCCTCGGTGTCAGCCACAGCGACAGGCCGGCCGCCAGCAGCATCAGCCCGTCACGCACCACGCCCTCCAGCGGCAGCTCCACTCCACCTGGCAGGGTGAAATGCACGCCGGACTGCCAGATGCCGGACAACACCACGGCTCCCACCACCAGGGCCAGCCACAGGAAATTGAGCCGGCCGGCAATGCCCAGCGGGGTATCCGGCGTCGGGTCCGGCCGGGCAAAGTCTTCCTTGCGGTAGAAATGGCTGTCGAGCAGGTAGAACACCGCCAGCAGCACCAAGGCCGCAAATGCCACCGGAGCAGCCATGTGGCTGATCGTCCAGCCAAAGCTCACGCCCTTGAGGAATCCGAGGAACAGCGGCGGATCGCCGATCGGTGTCAGTCCGCCGCCGATGTTGGCCACAAGGAAGATGAAGAACACCACCACATGCACGTTGTAGCGGCGCTGGTCATTGGCCCGCAGGACCGGCCGGATCATCAGCATGGCCGCCCCGGTGGTACCCATCAGGCTGGCCAGCACCGTGCCGATGGCGAGGAGGCCGGTATTGAGGGCCGGCGTACCGGAAAGATTGCCCTGGATCAGGATGCCGCCCGAAATGACATACAGCGCAAATACCAGGATGATGAACGGCAGGAACTCGGCCACCAGTGCGTGCATCAGCACGCTGCCGGCGACTTCATGGCCGTACACCAGCAAGGCCGGCAGCAAAAAGGCCAGCGCCCAGAAGGCACTGACCTTGCCGAAATGGTGGTGCCAGAAACCGGCCACCAGCAGCGGACACAGGGCAATCGACAACAGGATGCCGGCAAACGGCAACGCCCACAGCAACGACAGCTCGGCTCCCGGCAGGCCGGAAGCCATGCTCACGCCCGGTGCCAGCAGCAAAGGCACCGCAAATGCAAAACCACGCATGTTGAATTCCGTGCCAGTGGCACGGACCCCCTTTTTAATCACGATTGTCCGGCTCGGCATCCTGCGTTTACCCGCGGGTGCCGGCATCAAAAAAGGCCCGGCCTGGTGGCCGAGCCTGTTGCACCCGCAGTCTTACTGGGTACCCTTCTGGATGAATTCGATCTTGTAGCCGTCCGGGTCCTCGACAAAGGCAATGACGGTCGTGCCGTGCTTCATCGGGCCGGCTTCGCGTACCACCTTGCCGCCACGGGCGCGCACCGCTTCACAGGTGGCGGCGGCATCGTCCACTTCGACGGCCAGATGGCCGAATGCAGTGCCAAGGTCGTACTGCGCGGTGTCCCAGTTGTGGGTCAGCTCGATCACGCTGGCGCGGTCTTCGCTGTCATAGCCGACAAAGGCCAGCGTGAAACGTCCTTCGGGGTAATCGTTGCGACGCAACAGGCGCATGCCGAGCACGTCGGTATAAAACGCGATCGAGCGATCCAGATCGCCGACCCGCAGCATGGTATGCAAAAGACGCATGGAAACCTCTTCAAATCCACAAAAACACGTTAGATCACGGCGTACAGGTGGCCGTGATGCCTGAGCCAGTCGTGCCCGCGCCGCCAGTCCGGATACAGGCGTTCGACCTCGGCCCAGAAGCGCACACTATGATTCATTTCGACCAGATGCGCGAGTTCGTGCGCCACCACGTAATCGATGGCAAACAGGGGCGCCTGCACCAGCCGCCAGGCCAGGCTGACCGTGCCGGTGGCCGAGCAGCTGCCCCAGCGCCGCCGGGCCGGTGACAGCCGCACCTTGACTGGCGCGCGTTGCCAGCGTTCTGCAAATTGCGGAATCCGTCCGGGCAGGCACCGTGCGGCCTGTTTTTGCAGGCCGAGCGCCAGCAGGCGCTGTTCTTCGTCCGGCGCCAGTCCCTCGGGCAAGAGGCAAAGCCCGTCGCGCCACTGACCACGGGCGTCGCAATCCGGCCGGCGTTCCAGCCGCCAGCGCTCGCCCAGCAGCCACACGCCCTCACCGGCGGCATCCTGCATGGCGTCCTGCGCCTGCCGGCGTGACTGCTGCCGCTGCCAGGCTTTGGCCAGCCACGTTTCCTTGCTGCGCACAAATGCCTCTATGCGTGCCTGCGGCATGCGCGAGGGTGCCCGCGCCTCGATCCCCTCTGCCGTCACGTGCAGTGCCAGCGTCTTGCGCGCCGACCGGCACAGCCGGACCGGCAGCACCAGACCGTCAGGCAGGTTGAGCCACAGCACGGCGGGCCTTGTCTTCGGCACTGGCAAACGGGCCGACACCGGAAATTTCCGCCTGCCGTGCCTCGATCCAGTTTTCCACTTCGCGGGTCAGCGCCTCGGGACCGCGTCCGTCCGGCATGATCGGCGGGCCGATCACCACGGTGATTTCACCCGGATACTTCAGGAAGCTGTTGCGGGGCCAGAATTCACCGGAGTTGTGCGCCACCGGCACCAGCGGAATATCCAGCTCCCTGGCCAGACGGGCCGCTCCCGGACGGTACTTGCCGCGCTTGCCGGCCGGCATGCGCGTGCCTTCGGGGAACACCACGATCCAGAAGCCGTCCTTTTCCACCCGCTCCCGCCCCTGTTCCAGCAGCTGCCGGTTGGCCGAAGCCTTGTTCTTGCGGTCGATCATGATCGAGTTGATGCAGGCCAGTCCCCAGCCGAGAAAGGGAATCCACATCAGCTCTTTTTTGGCCACCCACACCTGCGGCGGGAACATGGCCTGCAAGGTCAGCGTTTCCCAGCCCGACTGGTGCTTGCAGGCAATCACAGATGGCGTGGACGGGATGTTTTCGGCACCGGTCACCCGGTAGTTCAGGCCGATCACGTGCCTGAGCCCCCACATCAGGACAAAGGCCCAGCGCGACACGACGTAATGCCGGAAGCGGCGCGGGAAAGGCAGCAGCAGCGGCGCCAGCGTACCGAACACCGGCACGCTCAGCGTCACGATCAGCCAGTAGGCAATATTGCGCAGGATCAGGATCAGCATCAGGACTCCAGGGAAATCAGCCACTCGGCGGCAGCATGCAGGTCATCAAACACCGGCGTACCGGCCGGCAGGTTGCCGGCGGCCTCGGTTTTCCGGCCCTTGCCGGTGCGGACCAGGATGGCGCGCCCGCCCACGGCGGCCACGGCCTCCAGGTCGCGCAGGCTGTCGCCAACCAGCCAGAGCAATTCCGGCTTGACGCTGAAACGCTCCGCCACCTCCAGCACCATGCCCGGTGCCGGCTTGCGGCAGCTGCATCCAGCTTCCGGCTTGTGCGGGCAGAAAAACACGGCGTCGATGCGCCCGCCGGCCTTGCTGATCAGGTGATGCATTTTTTCGTGCATGGCATTGAGGGCATGCATGTCGAACAGCCCGCGGCCGATGCCGGACTGGTTGGTGGCCACGACAACCCGCCAGCCAGCCTGGGAAAACAGGGCAATCGCCTCTGCGGCCTTCGGCAGCGGCACCCATTCAAGGCTGTTTTTGACGAAATCGTCGCGGTCGTGGTTGATCACGCCATCGCGGTCGAGAATGACGATTTTCATGGAACGGCACGCCTGTCAGTGAGATTGGATGGAGGGTGCATGACGCAACCAACCCGCAGCACAGGCTGCGGGTTGGCATGCACACACCCGCCGGCCGGGATTATTCCGCCAGCAGCGAAATGTCGGCCACGCGGTTGAAGAGGCCGGCCAGCCGGGCCAGCAGTGCCAGCCGGTTGGCCCGTACGGCGGCATCGTCAGCCATCACCATCACGCCGTCAAAGAAGGCATCCACCGGTGCCTTGAGCACGGCGAGGCGGCTGAGGGCCGTGGCGTAATCACGGGCGGCAAAGGCTGCTTCGACGGTCGGCAGCACGGCGTCGATGAACTGCCACAGTTCGGTTTCGGCGGCTTCGGTCAGCAGGGCGGCATCCACACCGGTCGGCAGCTCACCTTCAACCTTCTTGAGGATGTTCTTGACCCGCTTGTTGGCGGCAGCCAGTGCGGCGGCTTCCGGCAGGGCGCGGAATGCGGCCACGGCAGCCAGCACGGCCGGCACTTCGTCAAAATGCCCCGGCTCCAGCGCCAGCACGGCATCCACTTCGTCGGCACGGGTGGCGGCATCGGCGGTCAGCAGGTTCTTCAGGCGCTCCAGCATGAACACGTACAGCGCCGGCGCGGTGTCAGCGGCCAGCTTGCCGGCCGGGAAGGTAGCCACGGCACGTTCCAGCAGGGCCTTGAGGTCCAGCCGGGCGTTCATCAGCATGCGCATCACGCCCAGCGCCTGCCGGCGCAGGCCGAACGGGTCCTTGTCGCCGGTCGGCACCAGACCGATACCCCAGATGCCTGTCAGCATTTCCAGCTTGTCGGCCAGTGCCACGGCGGTGGCGATGTCGCCGTCGGGCAGGCTGTCACCGGCAAAGCGCGGGTGGTAGTGGCCTTCGATGGCATCGGCAACAATCGGCAGCTCGCCGTCGATCAGGGCGTAATAACGGCCCATGACGCCTTGCAGCTCAGGGAATTCGCCCACCATGTCGGTCAGCAGGTCGGCCTTGGCCAGCCGGGCGGCGCGTTCGGCGATGGCGGCATCGGCACCGAGGGCGCGGGCAATGTCACCGGCCAGCACGGCCAGCCGTTCGGTGCGCTCCAGCTGGCTGCCCAGCTGGTTGTGGTACACCACGTCGGCCAGACGCGGAATGCGGGCTTCGAGCTTCTGCTTCTGGTCCTGCTCGAAGAAGAACTTGGCATCGGACAGGCGGGCGCGCAGCACGCGTTCGTTGCCCTTGATGATGTGCGACGGATCGGCGGTTTCCAGGTTCGACACCAGCAGGAAGCGGTTCATCAGCCGGCCGTTGGCGTCCAGCAGCGGGAAGTACTTCTGGTTCTGCTGCATGGTGAGGATCAGGCATTCCTGCGGCACCTTGAGGAATTCGGCCTCAAAGCCGGCTTCCAGCACCACTGGCCATTCGACCAGCGCAGTCACTTCGTCCAGCAGGGCATCGTCGGCGGCGATGGTGGCGTTCAGGCGCCGGGCCGCGGCATCCAGTCCGGCCCGGATACGCTCGCGACGGTCATCAAAACCGGCTACGACACGGCCCTCCTGCTCCAGCACCCGTGCGTAGGATTCGGCATCCGGCAGGGTGATGTCGCCTTCGGACAGGAAACGGTGGCCGCCGGTGATGCGGTCGGAGAACAGTCCCAGCACTTCGCAGTCGATGATTTCGCTGCCGTACAGGGCCACCAGCTTGTGCACCGGCCGCACGAAGGTGACGTCGCTGTCGCCCCAGTGCATGACCTTCGGGATCGGCAGCTTGCGGACCGATTCCTGCACGGCGCGCGGCAATTCGTCTGCCAGCCGGGCTCCGGCTGCGGTGTAGGTGTAGAAGAAGGTTTCGTGCTTGCCGTCCGGGCGACGTTCGAACTGCGCCACGGCGTCCAGTGCAATGCCGCGGGCTTCAAGCTTTTTGCGCAAGGCCGGGCTGGGCTGGCCGTCGGCGGCCAAGGCAACGGCGACCGGCATGATCTTTTCGGTGACATCGCGGTCAGGGGCGGTGGCGCGGACATGGTCGATGCTGACGGCCAGCCGGCGCGGGCTGGCCCAGGCCGTGGCGACAGCGTTGTCCTCCAGCAGGCCGGCCCGGGCGAGTTCGGCACGGATCACGTCGGCGAAGCTCTCGCCCAGACGCTTGAGCGCCTTGGGCGGCAGCTCTTCGGTAAACAGTTCAACGAGCAGGGTGGTCATGGTCTTGTGGGATCAATTCTGGTAAGCGGGATGGCGGACGGTCTGGCAGGCGATGTCGAGCATGGCAGCAGCCATCGAACCGTCTTCGACCTTGACGAACTGCCACATGTGGTCGGGCAGCGGGAACATGGTGGCCCAGGCCACCTTGCCGTTCTGGTCAAGATAGTCGGTGGCGATCATGGCGTAGCGATCGTTGTCGCAGTCCAGCATCACAGTGTTCTTGCGGGCGAAGTAATTCACCTTGAGCGCCGGTTCGTACTGCTGCTTGCGGAAGGTTTCGCGGTGTGCGACCTGCAACAGGCGGCCGTGCCAGCGGAACGAAGCACGGTCGAGCGCCAGTTCCACGGCGGGGCCGCGCTGGTACACCATCCAGACCGGCTCGGCTGCGGCGGCCATGGCCGGCAGCAGGGCGAGTACAAGCAGGCAGCCGGCGCGGCGGATCATTCGGCGGAATCCTGCTTGAGCATCGGGAAGCCCAGGGCTTCGCGGGCGTTGTAGTAGGCCTGGGCCACGCCGCGCGACAGTGTGCGGACCCGGCCGATGTAGGCGGCCCGTTCGGTCACCGAGATGGCACCGCGTGCGTCCAGGAGGTTGAAGGTGTGCCCGGCCTTGAGGACCATTTCGTAGGCGGGCAGCGCCAGCGGTACGTCGAGCAGCCGGCGGGCTTCCGATTCGTAGTACGAAAAGAGTTCGAAGAGCTTGGGCACGTTGGCGTATTCGAAGTTGTAGGTCGACTGCTCGACTTCGTTCTGGTGGTAAACATCACCATAGGTGACGACCTGGCCGCTGGGGTAAACGGTCCAGACGAGGTCGTAGACGTTTTCCACGCCTTGCAGGTACATGGCCAGACGCTCGATGCCATAGGTGATTTCGCCCAGCACCGGTTTGCAGTCAATGCCGCCCACTTGCTGGAAGTAGGTGAACTGGGTGACTTCCATGCCGTTGAGCCAGACTTCCCAGCCCAGCCCCCAGGCGCCGAGGGTCGGGTTCTCCCAGTCATCCTCGACAAAACGGATGTCGTGTACCGTGGGGTCGATGCCCAGTTCGCGCAGCGATCCGAGATACAGCTCCTGGATGTTGTCCGGGTTGGGCTTCAGCGCCACCTGGAACTGGTAATAGTGCTGCAGGCGGTTGGGGTTTTCGCCATAGCGGCCGTCTTTCGGGCGACGCGAAGGCTGGACATAGGCCGCATTCCATGGCTCCGGACCGATGGCACGCAGGCAGGTGGCCGGGTGCGAAGTACCGGCGCCCACCTCCATGTCGAACGGTTGCAGGATGGCACAGCCCTGTTGGCCCCAATAGGTCTGAAGCTTGAGGATAATCTCTTGAAAAGTCAGCATGGACGCATGAATCCGGCAAAAATTTAATGGTCGATTCTACTCGTGATGGTGCACGGGAATCAAAAGGTTGCCGGCAACTTGAGCTGCCATCCGGAGCAGGTGTCCGGTTTTCCCGAGAGCACTGGCCTGCCGTCAGCACCCCGGCGCTGGCCGAAGCATTTTTTCACGGTTGCCTGTTGCAGAAAGGTTCTGCCCACGGTATAGTTTGTCTCCTGTTCAGCGCAGGCACCAGCCGCACTGGATGGAGCAAGACAATTTGGGGGTATAGCTCAGCTGGGAGAGCGCTTGCATGGCATGCAAGAGGTCAGCGGTTCGATCCCGCTTACCTCCACCAAATTTCCGGTTTCTGTGTCAGGACAGTCTCAGAAGCCGCACCGGAAAAGTCCGGAACACACAACCTATCGGGGGTATAGCTCAGCTGGGAGAGCGCTTGCATGGCATGCAAGAGGTCAGCGGTTCGATCCCGCTTACCTCCACCAATCAAAAAGCACTGGTTTTCACCAGTGCTTTTTCCTTTTCCGGCCTGCCTCCAATGACAAACCGCCCCCGGTCAGACCGGCAGGCGGTTCGGCATGATCAACCCCGGATCAATGACCCGCGGTCATCTTGGCGCTTTTCATGATCTTCATGAGCTTTTCGGTCGGTTTCAGCTTGCACTGGTCAACCACGACCGGAATGATCTTCTCCACCCCCTGGACATCAACCATCGCTGCGTCCGGCTTGCCCTTGTTGTTGAAGCCCTCGGCCCAGTACACCACCTTCGGCTTGAACGACTCGTCCAGATCCAGAAAATCCTGACAAGTCCACTTGTAATAGCCTTTCGGGCTGGCAATCTTGCCTGCGGCATCGGCAGCATGTGCCATGCCTGCCCCCAGAGCCAGTGCCAAAGCGGCCAAAACGGTTGCGCTACGTGTCTTCATATTCTGTCCTCAGTCGTTAAACAATGGCGCAGCCCAACCAGCCCTGCCCTTGCGACAGATAAAAGTTGTCCACGCTTCCTGACGGGATAGCCCTCACGCATGAAATTTCAAGCAAAAACTGCCGAATGGCGTGACACACGCCGCAAAAAAACCGCCCTTGCCCGGGCGGTTTTTCGTACATGAGAGACCGGATCAGCCGATACGCATGCCCGGTCTGGCGCCCTCATCCGTATCCAGCAGGAACAGGCCTTCGCTGTCATCCACGCCCGACGCGCAGACGATCATCCCGGCCGACACGCCAAAGCGCATCTTGCGCGGCGCCAGGTTGGCCACCACGATCACGTTGCGCCCCACCAGCTTCTCCGGCTCGCCATAGGCCTTGCGGATGCCCGAGAAAATGTTGCGCTGCTCGAAACCCAGATCGACGGTGAACTGCAGGAGCTTGTCCGAACCTTCGACAAACTGGCAGGCCAGCACCTTGCCCACCCGCAGGTCGAGCTTGGCAAAATCGTCAATGGTGATGGTATCGGCCAGCGGCTCGAAGGCGCTGGCGGCAGGCTGTTGGGTTTCCATGCTTTGCTTGTTCGCCTCAATCAGTTTTTCAATCAGCACCGGGTCGATGCGCTGCATCAGGTGCTGGTACGGCTTGATGGTATGGCCGAGCAGCACCGTGCCGGCATCCGCCCAGCTCAGCGGTGCCACATCAAGGAAACCCTCGACGCCTTCGGCGAGCTTCGGCAGCACCGGCTTCAGGTAAATCGCCAGCAGGCGGAACGCATTGATCAGCACCGTACACACTTCGTGCAGGCGGGCGTCCATGCCTTCCTGGCGGGCCAGTTCCCACGGCTTGTTGGCGTCCACATAGGCATTGACCAGATCTGCCAGCGCCATCACGTCGCGCAGCGCCTTGGCGTATTCACGCGCCTCGTAGGCAGCGGCAATGCTGCCCGCCTCGGCCAGCAGACGGCCCAGCGGCTCGACATCGCTCACGCTGTCGGCCAGACGGCCATCAAAACGCTTGGTGACGAAACCGGCAGCCCGGCTGGCGATATTGACGAACTTGCCCACCAGGTCCGAATTCACCCGCGCCACGAAGTCATCCAGGCTCAGGTCGATGTCCTCGATGCGGGCATTGAGCTTGGCGGCGATGTAGTAGCGCATCCACTCCGGATTCAGGCCGCAGTCGAGGTAGCTCCTGGCGGTGATGAAGGTGCCGCGCGATTTCGACATCTTCTGGCCGTCCACGGTCAGGAAACCGTGGGCAAACACGCCGGTCGGCGTGCGGTAGCCGGCATACTTCAGCATCGCCGGCCAGAACAGTGCGTGGAAATACAGGATGTCCTTGCCGATGAAGTGATACATCTCGGCCTTGGAATCCGCCTTGAACCACTCGTTGAAATCAATGCCGATGCGGTCGCACAGGTTCTGGAACGAAGCCATGTAGCCGATCGGCGCATCCAGCCACACATAGAAATACTTGCCCGGCGCATCCGGAATCTCGAAGCCGAAATACGGCGCATCGCGGCTGATGTCCCAGTCCTGCAGGCCACCCTCGATCCACTCGTTCATCTTGTTGAGCGACTCGGGTTGCAGGTGCGGCTGCACCGCACCGTCGGCACGCTCGCTGCTGCCGGCGGTCCAGTCCTTCAGGAAGTCGGCGCATTCGCCCAGACGGAAAAAATAGTGTTCGCTGGTTTTCAGCACCGGCGTGGCACCGGAAACCGCCGAATACGGATTCTTCAGCTCGGTCGGGCTGTAGGTGGCGCCGCACACTTCGCAGTTGTCGCCGTACTGGTCCCTGGCACCGCATTTCGGGCATTCTCCCTTCACGAAGCGGTCCGGCAGGAACATCTGTTTTTCCGGGTCAAACAGCTGCTCGATGGTACGGCTGACGATCTTGTCGCTGGCACGCAGTGTCTTGTAGATCTGTTCGGCAAACGCCTTGTTTTCCGGGCTGTTGGTCGAGTAATAGTTGTCGTAGCCGATATGGAAGCCGGTGAAATCAGCCAGGTGCTCGTCGCGCACGCGGGCGATCAGCGCCTCGGGAGTGATGCCCTGCTTTTCGGCCGCCAGCATGATCGGCGAGCCGTGGGTATCGTCGGCGCAGACGTAATGGCACTCATGCCCGCGCATTTTCTGGAAGCGCACCCAGACGTCGGTCTGGATGTGCTCCACCATGTGACCGAGGTGGATCGCGCCATTGGCGTAAGGCAGCGCACTCGTCACGAGAATCTGGCGTTTGCTCATCGGAAAATCTTTCTCAACGCATTCAAGTTCAAGCCGGCGATTATAGCGGCAATGCCCGCCGCCCCGCTCGGCCGCTCCGGGCTCAGGCCTGTGCCGGCTCGGCCCCGGCCGGCGGCACGACACACAGCTGCGCCCGCTCGCGCATGGCGCGCCGCACCGAGTGCCCGGCAAACAGCAGGTACAGGACAAAATAGGCCGCACCCAGCCAGACAAAGCCCAGCGGACCGGCGGCGGCATACACCAGCCGGAAGCCCTCCAGCCCGGCCGCGTAGCCGATCATCGACAGCATGCTGACCGAAGCCGACACCGTGCCCTTGGCGACCTGGCTTGCCGTCAGGGCAAAGCGGTACAGCACGGCAAACGACAGTCCTTCGCCCAGCGACACCAGCGACATGCCGCCCACCAGCCAGCCGGCCTGTCCGGCAGACCAGGTTTCCCCGCCCACCATCAGCGCCAGCCCGATCACCATCGGCACGATGCCGACCAGCACTGACCGTCCCAGCGGCCAGCGGTCGGTCAGCCACACCAGCAGC
Source organism: Laribacter hongkongensis DSM 14985 (assembly GCF_000423285.1). NCBI lineage: Bacteria > Pseudomonadati > Pseudomonadota > Betaproteobacteria > Neisseriales > Aquaspirillaceae > Laribacter > Laribacter hongkongensis. Next base: position 191,415 of record NZ_AUHR01000004.1, on the reverse strand, counting down.
AGGTTGCCCAGGATCAGTCCGGCAAACACCGGAATCTGCAACAGGCCGTACTGCACCGGCGTCAGCCCGAGGTTTTCCACCAGCAGCACCGGTGACAGGGCAATCCAGCCCATCAGCGGCATCGACAGCAGCGGAATGGCAAACGCAGCAATCACGAACGGCAGGTTGCCCAGCACCGTCCGGTAATCCACTGCAATGCTCGACAGAGGCGGGCGCTGGCGGCGGGTATCGACCGTTTCCGGCATGCAGCGCCACAGGCCGACAAACGAAATCATGGCCAGCGCCGCAATGAACAGGAACCCCAGCCGCCACGGCGCCACTTCGATCAGCGCCGCCCCGGCCAGCGGGCCGATCAGCGGTGCAATCAGCGCCACGTTGGCCATCAGCGCCGTCACCTTGATGGCCGTGCGCTCATTGAACGCCTCCTGCACGGCGGCGTAGCCCACGGCATTGATGAAGCACAGGCCCAGACCTTGCAGCACCCGTACCAGCATGAAGCTTTCGATCGAATCGGCCAGATAGGTCGCCAGACAAGCCAGCACGAACCACGCCACCCCCGCCAGCAGCACCGGGCGGCGGCCAATGCGGTCGGACAGCGGGCCGGTCAGCCACGGCAACATCGCCCCGCCGACCAGAAACGCCGTCATCGATGTCGGCACCCAGTCCAGCGATGCATGAAACTCGCGCACCACCGCCAGCATGGCGGGCTGCACCATGTCGTTGGCGATGTAGACCGAAAATTCGAACAGCACCAGCGCCAGCGGAAACCACAGGCTCAGCCGGCGTTCCCCGGCAGCAGAAGATACAACAGCAGACATAAACGCAAATGACGAATGGCGTCGCTCACGCGACGCCATTCTGCAAGATGAGAAGAACCGAATATTCTACGCCACAAACGTGACAAAAATCAGTATCAGATCAAGAAAAACAACGGCTTATTCAGGTTTTTTCACTGGCTTCTGCGTGTCGGCCGCCCCGGGCTGGCGGTTGGCCGGCAGCTCGCGGTCACGCAGTACCCGCCCTTCGCGGTCCAGCCGGCGCTCTGCGCGCTCCCCTCCGCGCGGCAGGCCGGAATCCATCTCCTCGCGCGTCTGCGGCGCCACGGCCGGCAGCGGCGGCACCAGCGGTATCACCAGCCCGTTGGCCAGTGCACCTGATGCCACCCAGAACGCTCCCAACACTCCGATCAGACGAGGCATGATGCCGGCCCTCCTTTTTCCACCCGCTTTTCCTGCGACCACACTTCCCGTACCAGGCATGTTCCCGTGTCCCGGGACTCCTTCGCCAGACCGTGTGTTCCTGTCTGCTTTCATCATGGGCGAAGGCGGCACCGACCGCAAAAATCGGAGTAAAATACTCGGGTATTGACAATGAATAGACGCCATCCCACCATGCTTTCCCGGCTGACCCAGATGTTCAAATCCGCTCCTTCCGATCCGGCCGCGCCGGAACACATCGCCCGGCTTGAGGCCTGTCTTGACGGGCTGGTCGACCCCAACACCGGCCACACCTACCGTTCGGCCCGCTCCCTGCGCCCCCTGAAAACCGATGGCGACAGCGTGACGGCCGAAGTGGTGCTGGCGTACCCGGCCCAAAGCTGTTTTGACGCCATCCGCCAGCAGGTCAGCGAGGCCCTGGCCGGCGAACTGGGCAACCTCCGGCTCGAAGTCAGCGTCTCCAGCCAGATCGGCTCGCACGCCGTGCAGCGCGGCGTGCCGCTGCTGCCGGGCGTCAAGAACATCATCGCCGTGGCCAGCGGCAAGGGGGGCGTGGGCAAGTCCACCACCAGCGTCAACCTGGCACTGGCTCTGGCCGCCGAAGGTGCGCGTGTCGGCATTCTCGACGCCGACATCTACGGCCCGTCGCTGCCGCTGATGCTCGGCATGCAGGGACAGCGTCCGGCCTCGCCGGATGGTAAATCGATATTACCGATCGAGAACCACGGCATCCAGACCATGTCGATGGGTTACATGGTCGACGACGACCAGGCCATGGTCTGGCGCGGCCCGATGGTCACCCAGGCGCTGATGCAGCTCCTGAACGACACGCGCTGGGACAACCTCGACTATCTGGTGATCGACCTGCCGCCGGGCACCGGCGACGTGCAGCTGACGCTGGCGCAGAAAATCCCGGTCACCGGTGCCGTGATCGTGACCACGCCGCAGGACATCGCCCTGATCGACGCCAGGAAGGGCCTGACCATGTTCGAGAAGGTCGGTGTGCCGGTGCTTGGCATTGTTGAAAACATGGCCATGCACGTTTGCAGCCAGTGCGGCCACGTCGAGGCCATCTTCGGCTCGGGCGGCGGCGCCCGCATGGCCGGACAGTACCAGGTCGAGCTGATCGGCCAGTTGCCGCTGGAGCTGGCCATCCGCCAGTCCATGGACGAAGGCCGCCCGACGCTGGTGTCGGCTCCGGACAGCCCAGCCGCCGCCCTGTACCGGCAGATCGCCCGCAAGGTGGCGGTCAAGGTCGGTGAAAAAGCGCGCGACTACAGCTCGCGGCTGCCGAAAATCGTGGTGCAGAACACCTGACCGCCCGACCGTACTCATTGCCTGCCGCGCCCCGTCTGCCGTTCCGGCGACGGGGCGTTTTGTGTCCAGCGGCTTGCCGCACCCGCGACCGTCATGCAGAATCGCCCGCATGTCGTCTGTTTCCCCTGTCATGCACGCTGCCTGGCTGATCGCCCTGGCTGGCCTCCTGGCTGTGCCTGCCCACGCGCAGGAGGCGGCCTGTACCTAGGTGGCCCGCGAGCTCAATGCCCGTCTGGCCACACCGGTCGACAGCCGTGAGCTGGCCGAAACGCTGGGTACACTGGCGGCCACCGGCCGGCTGCCCGACCGCTTTGTCACCAAACGCCAGGCCCGCGAAGCCGGCTGGCAACCGGGCAAAAGCCTGTGGCAGACCGACGGGCTGGCGGGCAAATCGATTGGCGGCGACCGCTTCGGCAACCGGGAACACCGTTTGCCGGCAGGCCGCTGGCAAGAAGCCGACCTCGATTACCGGGGCGGCAAACGCAACGCCAAGCGCCTCGTGTTTGCCGGCAGCGGACGACGTTTTGTCACGGTTGACCATTACCAGTCCTTCACCGAGGTGCCGCCATGTCGCTGACCTGCGAGCTTAAAGCCGTCCGTTCCACCAAAGACTTCTACCAGCAGCTGGCCAAAGGTCTGAAGCTCCCGGCCACCTTCGGCCACAATCTCGACGCCCTGTTCGATGCCCTGACCGGCAGCATCGAAGGCCCGGCCACCATCTTCTGGCACAGCTCGATCGCTGCCCGCAACGAGATGGGAGACGAGGCGTTCGAAAACATCATCGGCACCCTCTACGAAGCCAGCGGCGACAACCCCGACCTGCAGATCTGGCTCGGTCTCTGAGCACCAGCCTGCCCTGGCCGGCCCACGGGCGGCTCCCGTTGCCCCGTCTGCCGGCCGTTCACTTTCGCGGACTCCAGCCATGCCACCCCATCTCGCTCCCGTACCGCTCGACAAGGCCTACCGGCTGATCAATCACGGTCCGACCGTGCTGGTATCGGCCCGCCACCAGGGCGTGGACGACGTCATGACTGCCGCCTGGGCCTGTGCGCTGGATTTTGCACCGCCCAGACTGACCGTGGTGGTGGACAAGTCCTCGTACACCCGGACCTTGCTGGAAGGCAGTGGCCGCTTTGTCGTACAGGTACCGACGGTGGCCCAGCTGGCGCAGGCCTATGCCGTAGGCACCCGCAGCCTCGCCATCGACCCCGACAAGCTCGCGCACGCCGGCGTCACCTTCTTTGCACTGGACGGCCATGACCTGCCGTTTGTCGAAGGCTGTGCCGGCTGGCTGGCCTGCCGCCTGCTGCCCGAACCGCACAACCAGAGCACCTACGACCTGTTCATCGGCGAGGTGACCGGCGCCTGGGCCGACACGCGCGTGTTTGCCGACGGTCACTGGCATTTTGAAACCGCCGACCCGCGCTGGCGCAGCCTGCACCATGTGGCCGGCGGCCAGTTCTACGCCATCGGCGAACCGGTGGCAGCGGCGGGCGACGCAGTCTGAAACCCGCGCCGGGCGCCTCCCGGCATCCGGTTTACCACAACCAGCCGGCCACCAGCGGTGCCACCAGCACGGTGAGCGCCCCGCCGATCATCATCACCAGGCTCGACACCACGCCTTCGGTTTCACCGATCTCGCGCGCCCGGGCCGTGCCCGCTGCATGCGAGGCGCCGCCAAAGGCAGCGCCCCTGGCAATGGCACTGCGTACCGGCAGGCAGCCCAGCACGGCCCGTCCCAGCACCATGCCGGTCACGCCGGTCAGGATCACGAACAGCCCGGTCAGGTCGGCCGACCCGCCAATGCTGTGCGCTGCCGCCAGGGCAAACGGCGTCGTGATCGAACGCGCCATCAGCGACTTTTGCAGCAGCACCGGCAGGTCCAGCCAGCGCGCCAGCAGCACCGAGCCGCCCACCCCTGTCGTCACCGCCACCAGCGTTCCCACGGTCAGCGACAGCACATGCCGGCGCATCAGCTGGCGGTATTCGTACAGCGGCAGGGCAAACGCCAGCGTGGCCGGACCCAGCAGCCACACCAGCCAGTGGGTCGAACCGGCATAGTCGGCATAGGGAATCTGCACGCTGATCACCACGGCCAAGAGAGCCAGCGGCGTCAGCACCAGCGGCGCCAGCCAGACCTTCGGATAACGCCGGTAAAGGCGCTTGTTGAGGAAATAGAAGCCCAGCGTCAGCAGTACCGACAGCACGCCGAAATCAAGCGCCGACATGATGCATCCTCCCTGCGCGCTGGTGCCGGCGCCGCGCCAGCCGGATTTCCAGCCGGTACATCCGGTCCACCGCCAGCGACGTGGCGGCCAGCACCAGTACCGTACCGCCCACCACCACCACCACCAGCTTGAGACCGCTGTGCAGCAGCAGGTCCGGGTACTGCACCACCGACACCACCACCGGCACAAAAAACAGCAGCATTTCCGCCAGCAGCCAGTCGGCTCCGCGCCGGATCCAGTCCGGACGCACCACACCGCTGGCAAACAGCGCCAGCATCAGCACGATGCCCACCAAGTTGGCCGGCCAGCCGATCCGCACCGAAACCGCACTCACGCCCCACCAGATCGCCATCAGCACACCGATCTGCGCCCAGAGCACCAGCGCATCACGGGCGGAGCAACCCGTGACACGCCTGAATAAGCCGGACATGAAACTTGTCCTGTCAATCAAGAAGCCGCCAGTATAGAAAAGCCGTTACACGCAATCTAATGAATTAAACTCATTCGATTCATTCCAGAAAGGCATGGAAATGGACTTGCGTGCCCTGCGGTATTTCGTGGCGGTCGTCCGGCTGGCAAGTTTCACCCGCGCGGCCGAACAGCTGTTCGTCACCCAGCCCACCATCAGCAAGATGATCCGCTCGCTGGAAGACAGCCTGGGAGAGCCGCTGCTGGTACGCGACGGCCGGCAGATCCGCCCGACCGCCGCCGGCTCCATCGTGCTGGAGCACGCTGAACGCATGCTGCGCGAGGCCAGCCACCTGCACGAGGACCTCGCCGGACTGCGCGGCCTTACCCACGGCCAGCTGTGCCTCGGCATTCCACCCATGGTCGGCCCGCTGGTCGTGCCGTTGCTGGCCAGCTTCCGCGCCCGCCACCCCGGCATCCGGCCCCGTTTTACCGAGTCGGGCGGGCTGGCGCTGGAAGCCGCGGTCAGCCGCGGCGAAGTCGACCTGGCCATCAGCGTGCTGCCGGTCCGCGATGACAGCCTCGCCGTTGCACCGATGGCGGATTACCCGCTGTGGGCGGTCCTGCCGGGCGGTTCGCCTCCGGTGCCGTCGCCATTGCCGCTGGCTGCCCTGCACGACCAGCCCTTCGTCCTGTACGAGGACGATTTCGTGCTCACCGGCCGCATCCTCGCCGCCTGCCGCCAGCGCGGTTTTGTGCCGGCAGTGGCCGGCCAGAGCCGGCACTGGGACTTTATCGGTGAGTTGGTCGCGGCCGGCACCGGCGTAGCCCTGCTGCCCTCGCCGGTCGCCAGCCGGCTGGACCCGGCCCGGGTGCGCTGCGTGGAGCTGGATGAGCCGGACCTGCGCTGGCGGCTGGGCTGGGTCTGGCGCGAGGCGCTGCTGGACCACGCCTCCCGCGCCTGGCTCGAGCATGTCGGCGCCCGGCCGCAAGAACGTTCCCCGGAGGCTCCGCAGCCCGGCCACCAGTGATACTGCCGTGCGCGGCGCCGGCCGGATGCCGGCGTCAGACAGCCATACCGGCATCATCGGTGCATCTTTAAAACCGCGATCAGGCTGGTGCCCTCCCGGCCCGAATCCCGTGCTACCACAAAGACGAAACCGGCCCGCAGCCACCCGGGCTGTCCGCAGGACAAGCGTTCCGGGCAGCGGCCCGCGATGTTCTGCGGCAAGCGGAATGTCCATACGGCACGGGCACCTTCACGATGGTCAGCAGCCGGCAATGCCGGGCGCAACACCCTTTGCCCTGCACCGGCAAACCGGCCCGAAGCCCGACAGGCCACCCGCAGTACCGGCTTGCCCGGCTGACCCGGGCATTGCGTTGTGTCATGCAGCTTTGGCCACCCGGATGTCTGATGATGGCCGCCCGCAACGGCACCGTTTCCGGGTGCGTCCACCAAACGCCCCCAGGCAGGCTCCGGTAACAGTGGCTGGCCCCGTGGCTCCGCTCATCCGGCGGCCGGATACCCGGCAGCCGTGACGATTTGCCTGTTCCGGTGCTCCGCTCAGACTTGGGCCCCTGCTCGCCGGGCCGCTTTGACAATGCCCTGCCATTCGGCCTCGGCCATCCCGGTGCCCCATTGCAGGCGCTCGTGGCGCTGCCGGCGTTCCGGGTCGCCGGCCAGTTGCACCGGTTGCCCGGCCGTGGCAGGCGGGGACGAACGGATCCAGCCCGCCATGGCGTCAAACTCCTGTCGCAGCCAGTCCATGTCGGCCAGCCGGGCCGGGTCGATCAGGATGGTGGTCATGTTGTTGAGGATGCCGCCTGCGCGCGGATTGCCCGGTTGCAGGGTGCCGCCGCCTGACAGCAGGCCGGCCAGCAGCTCGCACGCGGCCACCAGCCCGCTGCCCTTGTGGTCGGCCATCGGCCGCAGGGCGCCGGTGGGAGACTCCCACATGGCCCTGGGGTCGGCGGTGGGCTGCCCGGCCGCGTCCAGCATGACCGGTGTGTCAAACCGGCGACCGGCCAGATACGCCACGCGGGTCTTGCCGTACGCCACCATGCTGGTGGCGAAATCCAGAATGAACGGCGGCTCGCGGACGCCGCCCGGCAAGGCAATGCACAACGGATTGGTACCAAAGCGCGGTGCGGTGCCACCGAACGGTGCCACCAGCGGCTGATCGTAATCGATGACGTTGACGAAGTGGATGGACACGAAACCCAGCCGGGCAGCCAGTTCGCCGTAATGGCCGATGCGCCCCAGGTGATGGGCTGCCGACAGGGTCATCAGGACCACCTGCGTCTGGCGCACCCTCGCGCTGGCAGCCCGCATGGCCTCGACCGCAACACGCTGGCCATAGCCGCGTTCACCGCTGAATTGCAGCACCGCCCCCTGGTCATTGAGCAGCCGCGCCGGCTGGTTGGGGTGCAGTGTGCCGCGGGCCACGCTGTCGACGTAAAAGGGCAGCATGCCGATGCCGTGGCTGTCATGGCCGCGCAGGTTGGCCTCGACCAGATGGCCGGCCACCAGACGGGCTTCGGCCGCCGTACTGCCCAGCGCCGTCAGGGTGGCCTCGGCCATGTGGCGCATCCGGTCTGCCGTCAGCTTCATCCTGCATCCCTCCCTGGTCGGTCAAGATGACAAGATAGTGCCGGGACCGTTCAATCTCCAGCCTGGCTGCCCGGCCGCAGGGTCAGACGCAGGTCGTTGCCGACTGAACGGACATCGTGCCAGCGCCAGCAGGACTTGTCGGCCAGCGCAGCCAGCGGCGGCAGGTCGAACATGCCGCGGGCGGAATGCCCCAGCACCACCGGCGCCATGTAGCACACCAGCTCGTCCACCAGCCCGGCGTGCAGCAAGGCACCGGCCAGCCCCATGCCGGCTTCGCACCAGACGTCGTTGACACCCAGCCGGCCAAGATCGGCCAGCAGGGCGGCAAGGTCCACCCGCCCGTCCGCCCCCGGCAGCGACACCACAGTGTGTCCGTGCAGCCGCCCGGTGGCCGGCGTGGTTGCGGCGGTATACATCCGCACCGGGGCACCGCAAAAGATGGCGGCATCCGGATCGAGCGTTCCGGCCCCGTCGACAATCACCCGCAGCGGCTGGCGCACCTGGGTGGTAGCTTGCAGGCGGCCGGCCGGGGTATCCTGCAATGCCGGCGGCAGGACATCCGGTACCAGATTGCGCACGGTCAGTTGCGGATTGTCGGCCCGCACGGTGCCGCTGCCGGTCAGGATGACATCGTGGCAGGCGCGCTGGCGCATCACGTCCGCCCGCGCCTGAGCGCCGGTAATCCACTGGCTCTGGCCGTCCGCCAGCGCGGTCTTGCCGTCGAGGCTGATGCCCAGCTTCACCGTCAGCCACGGCCGCCCGCGCGTCATGCGGCTGACAAAGCCGCGGTTGAGCTCGCGCGCCTCGGCTTCCAGCAGGCCGCTGGCACACTCGATGCCGGCTGCGGCCAGGCGTGTCATGCCCTGACCGGCGACCAGCGGATTGGGATCGACCATGGCCGCCACCACGCGCCCGACTCCGGCTTGCAGCAGTGCATCGGCGCAGGGCGGCGTGCGGCCGAAATGGCTGCACGGCTCCAGCGTCACGTAGGCCGTGGCGCCGCGCGCCCGTTCGCCGGCCATGGCCAGTGCATGCCGCTCGGCATGCGGCGTGCCGGCGCGGACGTGCCAGCCCTCTCCCGCCACCTGTCCGTCACTGACCACGACGCAGCCCACGCGGGGATTGGGCGCGGTACTGGTCATGCCCAGACGCGCCAGTTGCAGGGCGCGCGCCATGTAGCGATGGTCATCGGCGCTGAACATGCGGCCTAGTCCTTGTCGTGGGTGATTTCGCGGATGGCGTCGGAAAACTCGGCGACGTCCTGGAAGCTGCGGTAGACCGAGGCAAAGCGCACGTAGGCCACCTTGTCGAGGCGAGCGAGTTCACCCATCACCATTTCACCGATCTGGCGCGCGCTGACTTCGCGCTCGCCCAGTTGCAGCAGCTTCTGCTTGACGCGGCCCACGGCCTCGTCCACCAGCGGTGTCGGCACCGGCCGCTTGTGCAGGGCACGGGTAAAGCCGGTACGCAGCTTGGCATCGCTGAATTCGGCGCGGTGGCCGTCCTGCTTCACCACCTGCGGCATGCGCACTTCGGCGGTTTCGAACGTGGTGAAGCGCTTGTCGCACTCCAGACAGCGACGACGACGACGGATGCTCGCCCCGTCCTCGCTTACGCGGGAATCGACCACCTGCGTGTCGGCATGACCGCAAAACGGGCATTTCATGGCACGGCCCCCCTGATCCTGATGACAAAACGGCGGGACCGTGCCCGCCATGAAAATGTGGATTGCCGCCGGCACAGCCTCCGGCCTGGCCACGGTATCCGGTGGCGACAGGCCGGTCTGGCCGGACAGAAGGCGCCGATTGTACCGGTTGCCGCCGACAACCCCAATGCCGGTCCGGTCATGGTGGTGACGGCATCCTGCGGGCGCTCCGTTCCGGACAACCGGACGGGTTTGCTAGAATGTCAGGCTTCAATGCTGTTCCTGCCTGCCCGTATCCCCATGTCCCGTTCCGACAAGCTGCTGCTCAACACCGTGTTTTTCGTCATGTATGCCCAAGGCATTTTCTTCCTGCACCACATCCTGTTCCTGTCCTGATCCCTGCCCTGTCCGCGCCGCGGGCAACAAAAAACCCGCACCGGCTGCACGCCGGCACGGGTTGACCTGACAGGCAGTACGCTTACCTGGCGTAAACCGGGAAGCGGTCGGTCAGAGCCTTGACCTGGCCTGCCACGCGGGCGATCACGGCGTCGTCTTCCGGCGCATCCAGCACGTCGGCGATCAGGTTGGCGACCAGACGGGCTTCTTCTTCCTTGAAGCCGCGGGTGGTGATGGCCGGGCTGCCCAGACGGATGCCGGAAGTCACGAACGGGCTTTCCGGATCGTTGGGGATCGAGTTCTTGTTGACGGTGATGTGCGCCTTGCCCAGTGCGGCGTCGGCGGCCTTGCCGGTCAGGCCCTTGGCACGCAGGTCAACCAGGAACACGTGGCTTTCGGTGCGGCCGGACACGATGCGCAGGCCGCGTTCGGTCAGGGTCTGCGCCATGGCAGCGGCGTTCTTCAGCACCTGCTGCTGGTATTCCTTGAATTCCGGTTGCAGGGCTTCCTTGAAGGCCACGGCCTTGGCGGCGATCACGTGCTCGAGCGGGCCGCCCTGCAGGGTCGGGAACACCGACGAGTTGAGCATCTTCTCGTATTCGGCCTTGGCGAGGATCAGGCCGCCGCGCGGGCCGCGCAGGGTCTTGTGGGTGGTCGAGGTCACGAAGTCGGCGTGCGGCACCGGGTTCGGGTACAGGCCGGCAGCCACCAGGCCGGCGTAGTGCGCCATGTCGACCATGAAGTAGGCGCCGACCTTTTTGGCGATCTGGCCCATGCGTTCAAAGTCAAAGCGCAGGGCGTAGGCCGAGGCACCGCCGATGATCAGCTTCGGCCGGGTTTCCATCGCCACGCGTTCCATGTCGTCGTAGTCGATTTCTTCGTTGGCGTTCAGGCCGTAGGCCACGATGTTGAACATCTTGCCCGACAGGTTGGCCGGCGAACCGTGGGTCAGGTGGCCACCGTGGCCCAGGTTCATCCCCATCACGGTGTCACCCGGCTTGAGGATGGAGAAATACACTGCCTGGTTGGCCTGCGAGCCGGAGTGCGGCTGCACGTTGGCGTACTCGGCACCAAACAGCTCCTTGACGCGGTCGATGGCCAGCTGCTCCACCTTGTCGACGTACTCGCAGCCACCGTAGTAACGCTTGCCCGGATAACCTTCAGCGTACTTGTTGGTCAGTTGCGAGCCTTGCGCTTCCATCACCGCCGGGCTGGTGTAGTTTTCGGAAGCAATCAGCTCGATGTGCTCGTGCTGGCGGACGATTTCGGCGTCCATGGCCGCAGCGAGTTCCGGGTCAAAAGCGTGGATAGTGTGGTTTGCAGGAAACATCGTAGTTTTTCCGGATCAGAAAGGGAGGCCAACGTCTAGAAGGCGCAAATTCTAACGCAATCAAGGACACGGCGACACCGCGCCCTGAATGCGGCATCAGGCCAGACGGGCCGCGGCGTCGTTGCAGGTCACCAGGAACGGCACGCCGTCAACCCGGTCAGGCTGGATGTCGGCCAGCACCCGTACGTCGCTGACCTGGCATTCGCTCATCAGGGCGCGGAAGTTTTCCTCGATGCGTTCGACGCTGTCGAGCGGCGCCAGCGGCCAGACGAATCCCGACCAGTTCTTGTCGTCGCCGGGACTGGAAACGGTAAAGCGGATCTCGTTGTTTTCGTGCGCGGCAGCGACGCCGACGATCTCGACACCGCCCTTGCGCAGCTTGCGGATGATGTTCGATGCCCACATCTGCAAATTGACGTCCAGACGCAGGGCCAGCCCCTGGCGCAGCGCTTCGGGCACCAGGTTGGGCACCGCCGGGATCGGGAACAGCGTGACCTTGGGCGTTTCCAGCTGGGCAGTCAGGTTGCGCATCACCAGCATGCCCCAGTCTCCCACCATGCCCCCCAGCCGCACCGGGGCCGGCTGGCCGGCCTCTTGCAGGGCCACGCCGAGCAGGTAGCGTACGAACACGCCTTCTTCATGCACGGGCACCGGCGTACCGGCCAGCGTCTGCGGCAGGCCTTCCAGTCCGGCGGACTGGCTGCATTGCCACAGCTGCCCGAATGACAGTCCGGCCAGCGTATCCGGATGCAGCAGCTCGCCCCCCAGCCATACCTGGGCCGATTCGCGGATGACGCCCTGCTCGCGCAGGATGGCCAGCACCGGCCCGGCATCAATCCGGGCCGGCAACTGCGTTTCCTTGCGGCTGCCGGTCGCCAGCACCAAAGGCAGGGCAAACACCGCCGCATGCCGCTCCGCTGCACCGGCTCCCAGCACGTCGAGCAGGGTATGCCACAGATGGCGACAGGCGGTCTGCTCGGGGGCCAGTTGCAGCGCCACGGTCAGCGCCTGCGCGTCGTCCATGTCCAGCGCGTCGCGCAGGAGCCCTTCCAGAGCAGCCTGCTTGCGATCAATGGCAGCGGCATCCGTTTCCGCCAGACGTGCCAGCACGGCACGGATGATTTCGTTTTTCGGCGCTACACGCGGCAGCAGGCGCGGATCAGGCAACAGCATCGACATATTCGGCTACGGCACCAAAGATTGGGGAGCCCTATTGTCGCATAGCCGCAGCCACACGGAATATCAAAGCATCCGCGACAAACACTTGACATCGTTGAGCGGGCTCTGGCAAACCCCATCCGGAAAGAATGTTCATTTATGAACAATTTATTACAGACAAACGGCTTAAACGAAGCTTTGCTTCACCTTAACAGGAGATTGTGCGTCAGTTTTCGCCCAACTCCACCAATTATCCGTTCGGAAAACAACAATACTGATTGACAGTGAATCCGAACGTCACCATAATCCGCAGCCATTGAGATGCAGCAACTGCTTCTTGATAGTTTCTCCTCTATTTCTCCTTTGTAGATTGCGGCGCGGCCCTCACGGACTGCGCCATTTTTTTGCCCGCAGATACAGCAAGTAATTTGTCATGAATCAACGGGGGAGCATCTATGCTCCGGGTCACGTACATCCCAAAAACATAATCTGTTATGGTGGTCCGTGGTTTTAGCTGCTGCCCATTCCTGCGCCATGAAAGTCAATCTGCCTGTCACTCGTAACGAAACGCCCTTCACCCGCGGCACCATCGTTACCAAAACCGATCTCAAAGGCGTCATCACCTACGCCAACGATGCCTTCGTCGAGATTTCCGGCTTCAGCCGGGAAGAACTGATCGGCCAGAGCCAGAACATCGTCCGTCACCCGGACATGCCCAAGGCCGCCTTTGCCGACCTGTGGCAAACCATCAAGGCCGGTCGCTCCTGGCGCGGCATGGTGAAAAACCGCTGCAAGAACGGTGACCATTACTGGGTGGATGCCTTCATCGTGCCGGTCCACAAGAACGGCAACACGGTGGGCTACATGTCAGTGCGTACCCCGCCAAGCCGGGAACAGATCGACGCAGCCGACAAGCTCTACAGCGCCATCGGCGTGGACGGCAAACTGCCGGTTGCCCGCCGGCACCTCAGCCTGTCCATGCACGCCAAGCGCACCATCCTGCTGGTCACGCTCAACTTGCTGATCCTGGTCGCCGGCCTGACCGACACCACCCTGCTGCGCGACGGTGCCATTGCCCTGTCCATGCTGCTTTCCATCGGTTTCATCGGCGTCCACGCCCGCGAGCGCGGACGCCTGCGCCGCATCGTCAACACCTTTGGCGCCATGGCCGAAGGCCGCCTCGACACCCGGCTGCCCCACAACCGCGAAGACGACCTAGGGCAGATCGAAGGCGGACTCGCATACATGCAGGTACACATCAAGGTCATCATTGACGACCTCATCCAGGCCGCCCGGCTGGTGCAGGACCGCAGCGAAGGATTGCAGACGCGCATGCGCGACACGCTGGGCCGGTTCGAGCAGCAGTTCGAGCAGATCCGCGCCATCTCCGGTTCGGTCGAGCAAATGAGTACGTCCATCAGCACGGTGGCCGACAGCAGTGGCGACGTGGCGCAGGCGACCCGCACCGCCCACGAAGTGGCCGCCGGCAGCGCCGAATCGATGACGCGCTCGCGCGACGAAACCCGCGCCGTGGTCAAGACCGTTTCCGAAGCCCAGGAAACCATTGCCGCCCTGCACGACGCCGTGCGCAACATCGGCACCGTGACCGACACCATCCGCGAAATTGCCGACCAGACCAACCTGCTGGCCCTGAATGCCGCCATCGAAGCCGCACGGGCCGGCGAGGCCGGGCGCGGCTTTGCCGTGGTGGCCGACGAAGTACGCAAGCTGGCCGAACGCACCAGCAAGAGCACGATGGAAATCAACGACATCGTCGGCCAGATCACCAATGTCACCGACCACGCCGTCAGCGCCATGCAGGCCGTGGGCGAACGCTCGACCCAGGGCGAAATCCACCTCGCCGAAACGGCAGCCAGCCTCAGCAACATCGTCGATGCCAGCCAGACCATCAACGACCGCATGCGTGACATCGCCGAGACCAACCAGCAGCAGTCCGGTGCCGCACAGGACCTGGCCCAGCGCATGGTGGCCATCAGCGCCCGGATCGAGGATGCCACCCGGGAAATCGAAGCCGCCGGCCGGCTGGTGAACGACCTGTTCCGGCAGGCGCATGCGATGAACGAAGTCGTCAGCCACTTCGACAACGACACACCGGCACGCCAGCCCCGCTCCGCACAGGTCACCAAGTCGCCCGGTCATTGACCGGAGCGGCCCGGACCACTTCATGCGGCCGGTCGCCAAAGCCGGCAGCCGACCGGTGTCCGGCATGACCAGCCCTTCCCCCGGAACAGGGGGTGCACGCAGCATGGTCACGATGCCCCGGTCCGGAATGCCGGACGGTCATGTCGCAGGAGACAGGCTGCCGGTGTACCTCGGACTGCCGTTGCCGGACAGCACGGCGGTACGGCAAGCATGGCCTCCACAACAGCAGCAACAGGGCAGGACTCCGGCAGCGCCAGCTTGCCCTCGCGGCGCAACAGACGCCAGGCAGTGACAACCGGCCGGCACAGCCATTCCGGCTGACGGCTTTGGCCGGACGGAAACGAACGGGGAAAACAAACTCTCACAGCGGCAAAGCGCGCAGCAGATACATCACTACCGGCACCAGCTCCTGGCACTGGCTTTCAGCCCCCGAATCAGTCGCGGCCACTCGTCCGCCAGCCAGGCCCGGTGCTTCCGGCCGTCTGCCCGCTGCCCCGGCATGACAATGCACGCGACGGCACGCAGCGTCCGGCCCGGGTCTGCGGCCAGAGCCACCCGGCATCATTTCTGCCCTACAGCCAGTCAGCCAGCTGATGCCACACTGCCAGCTTGTCGGCAAACGGCCGGGTATATGCCGGGCTGGACGACGGCAGGGCAAGCAGTTGCAGCGGCATGCCCTCCAGTGGTCGCCGCGCCTTCCAGGCCGTCTGGCCATTGAAAGCCACCGCCCGCAAGGCCGGCAGCTCCGCCACCAGTCCCGGCAAATCGTTGCCGACGGCATCGCGGATTGCGGCATCAAGGCTGCCGCGCCGGTGCGCCTGCGCCACCACGTCCCACAGGCCGACGCCGCGCGCCAGCAGGCCGGCCAGGCGATCCTCGTAGGCCAGACCGGCCAGTTCCGGCCAGTCGAGCACACTCCCCAGCAAGCGCCAGAACTGGTTTTGCGGATGGGCGTAATACTGGCTTGCCGCCAGCGAGGCTTCGCCCGGCAGCGAGCCCAGGATCAGCACCCGCACGCCGGCATCGACCACGGGCGCAAAGCTGCGTTTCACGCTTCAGAACTCCAGTGCCTGCTGCCCGAGTGCCAGGCAGCGCTTGACCGGGCCAAAGCTGCGCCGGTGCACCGGCAAGACGCCAAGCCGCTCGATGGCCGCCACATGGGCGGCGGTGGGATAGCCCTTGTGCGCGGCAAAACCGTAACCGGGATAGCGGGCGTCCAGCTCCAGACACTCGGCATCGCGCGCGGTCTTGGCGAGGATTGATGCGGCCGAAATCGCCGCCACCGTGGCATCACCCTTGACGATGGCCCGGGCCGGTACGTCCAGCACGAACGGCGGCACCCGGTTACCGTCGACCTCGATGGCATCAGGCGGCACAGCCAGCCCATCCACGGCCCGGCACATAGCCAGCATGGTGGCGTGCAGGATGTTGAGCCGGTCGATTTCTTCCACCGTGGCCCACGCCACGCACCACGCCAGCGCCCGCTCGCGGATCAGGGGCGCCAGCGCCTCGCGCCGGGCGGCACTGAGTTTTTTGGAGTCTGCCAGCCCTTCGACCGGACGCGCCGGGTCCAGGATTACGGCAGCGGCATATACGCCGCCCGCCAGCGGGCCGCGCCCGGCCTCGTCCACACCGCACACACGCCTGTCCATACCGGTCCTTTGCTGCCAAACGCAAAAAAGCCGGAGATGGCTCTCCGGCTTTTTCAGAATTCCTGGTCGGGGTGAGAGGATTCGAACCTCCGGCCTCTACGTCCCGAACGTAGCGCTCTACCAGGCTAAGCTACACCCCGCTGTTTGCGGTTCTCGATGATCAACTGGTCGGGGTGAGAGGATTCGAACCTCCGGCCTCTACGTCCCGAACGTAGCGCTCTACCAGGCTAAGCTACACCCCGCCGAACTGACCACAATACTGCAAGCGGATTGCTGTACTGCGTCGAGAGGTGGCCATATTAAGCATCCGCTTCTGGATTGGCAAGCGCTTTTTCAAGCATCCCTGCCTCCGCTTCCGGCCTGATGCCGGCAGCAAGCCGCGCCGGTTTGCCCATGCCGTTCCGCCCGGACAGATAGCGGATGCCGGATCGGCAGCCACACCGTAAAATCGCCCCCTTTCGTTTGTCCGGAGTGTCTCCCATGTGGTTTCGCCAACTCGCACTTTTTCGCCTGCCGCCAGACGCCCGGCCGGATCTGGCCAAACTGGAAGCCGGCATGGAACAACACTGTTTTGCCCCGCCCAGCGGGCTTGAGTGGTCAAGTCAGGGGTTTGTCGCACCGGCCGGCCACGCCCCGGACCGCCTGCTGCATCCGCTTGCCGGCGGCGCACTGGCGACGCTCAAGCGCGAGGACAAGGTGTTGCCGGCAGCGGTGATCCGCGACGTGCTGGAAAGCAAGGTTGCCGACATCGAGGCACGCGAGGCCCGTCCGGTCGGCCGCAAGGAAAAGCGCGAACTGAAAGAACAGGTGACTGACGACCTGCTGCCGCGCGCCTTCACCAAGACCGGCCGCACCCGCGCCCTGCTGGACGTGCAGGCCGGCTGGATTCTGGTGGATGCCGCCGGGCAGAAGGCCGAGGCCCTGGTCAGCGCCCTGCGCGAAGCCCTGCCGCCGTTTCCGGCCCGCCTGCCGCATACGCAGCTGTCGCCTGGCAGCGCCATGACCGGCTGGCTGGCTGGCGAAGTGCCGGACGGCTTTGAGCTGGATTGCGACTGCGAACTGAAATCCCCCGGTGACGACGGCGCCACCGTGCGTTGCAGCAAACAGGACCTGACCGCTCCGGAAGTGCGCCAGCACCTGGATACCGGCAAGGTTGTCACCCGACTGGGCCTCGTGTGGCAGGAGCGCATCCGCTTCGTGCTGACCGAGCAGCTGGAGCTCAAGCGCCTGCAATTCCTCGACGTACTGGAAGAACAGGCCAGCCAGGCCGGCGACGATGCTCCGGCCCTGTTCGATGCCACCGCCACCCTGATGCTGGGCGAACTGCGGCACCTAGTCGCTGACCTGATTGCGGCCCTGGGCGGCGAAACCGAAGCCTGAGCCAGCTTTCCGGCCATAAAAAACCCGCGAGACCGGCTCGCGGGTTTTTTGTTGCCGTGCAACGGGCTACCAGACCTGCAGGTAAGCCAGCATGCCTTCGGCTGCCTTGCGGCCTTCGAACACCGCACGCACCACCAGATCGGCGCCACGCACCTGGTCACCGCCGGCAAACACTTTCGGGTTGCTGGTCTGGTGGGCGTAGGTCTGGGCTGCCGGCGCCACAGTACGGCTGCGGCTGTCGGTTTCGATACCGGCAGCATCAAACCACGGCATGCGCTCGACCGAAAAGCCGAAGGCAATGATGACGTGATCGCACTCGATCACCTGTTCGCTGCCCGGCACCACTTCGGCACTCTGGCGACCCCTGGCATCCGGCACGCCCAGCCGGGTTTCGGCCAGCCGGAGCCGCAGGCTGCCGTCGGCGGCCTGCTCGATGCCCATCGGCTGGCGGTTCCACAGGAATTCGACGCCTTCTTCGCGAGCATTGGCGACTTCGCGCCTTGATCCCGGCATGTTGGCTTCGTCACGACGGTAGGCGCAGATGACTTTCCTGGCTCCCTGGCGGATCGATGTGCGGTTGCAGTCCATCGCCGTATCGCCGCCGCCCAGCACCACCACGCGCCGGCCTTCGACGCTCAGCGGCGTTTCGTCGCCCAGCGTGCCCATGCACTGGCGCACGTTGTTGACGAGGAACGGCAGCGCCTCGATCACGCCCGGCAGTTCTTCGCCGGCAAAGCCGCCCTTCATGTACTGATAGGCGCCCATGCCCATGAAGACGGCGTCGTAACCGGCCAGCAGCTCGTCCATCTGCACGTCGCGGCCGATTTCGGTATTGAGGCGGAACTCCACCCCCATGCCTTCCATGATTTCGCGCCGGCGCCTGACGATGCTCTTTTCCAGCTTGAATTCCGGAATGCCGAAGGTGAGCAGGCCACCGATTTCCTCGTAGCGGTCAAACACCACCGGCCGCACGCCGTTGCGCACCAGCACGTCGGCACAGGCCAGGCCGGCCGGACCGGCACCGATGATGGCCACCTTCTTGTCGCTCCACACCACATGGCTCATGTCCGGGCGCCAGCCGGCCTTGAAGGCTTCGTCGGTGATGTACTTTTCCACCGAGCCGATGGTCACGGCACCAAAACCGCCCTGGTTGAGCGTACAGCTGCCTTCGCACAGGCGGTCCTGCGGACAGACCCGGCCGCAGATTTCCGGCAGGCTGTTGGTCTTGTGCGACAGCTCGGCCGCTTCAAAAAGGCGCCCTTCCTTCACCAGCTTGAGCCAGTTGGGAATGAAGTTGTGCACCGGGCACTCCCACTCGCAGTAGGGGTTGCCACAGGCCAGGCAGCGCGCCGCTTGTTCCTCGGCATCGTGCTGGGTGAGCGGCGCGTAGATTTCAACGAATTTGCGCTTGCGCAGTTCGGCCGAGAATTTCTCGCCCGGATTGCGCTGCGTGTTCATGAACTGGAATACGTCAGCCATTTTGATTCCTGCCCGGGAGACGGGCCGTCGCCCGCCTCCCGCTGAATGTCTTTCAAATCGGCGTGCCGCACGACGCGGCACGCCCTTGCCGTGTGCCGGAACTCAGTCCTTCAGCAGGCTGTCGAGCTTTGCCGCCTTCGGCTTGACGAGCCAGAAGTGGTCCACTGCATCGTCAAAGTTCTCCAGCATGGCGCGTCCGGCAACCGAACCGGTGTATTCGACATGCCGGGCAATCTTGTCGAGCAGATAGGCACGGTACTGGCCCATGGCTTCGCCACGGATGCGGTTGATATCGATCAGCTCGTTGTTGTAGCGGTGCGGGAAGCGTTCGTCCTCGTCGTAGACGAAGGCAAAGCCGCCCGTCATGCCGGCGCCGAAGTTGTGGCCGGTGTCGCCCAGCACGATGACGCAACCGCCGGTCATGTATTCGCAGCAGTGGTCGCCCGCCCCTTCGATCACGGCCAGTGCCCCCGAGTTGCGCACGCCGAAGCGCTCGCCCGCCACACCGGCGGCAAACAGCTGGCCACCGGTAGCACCGTAGAGACAGGTATTGCCGACGATGATCGACTCGTTGCTCTTGTAGCCAGCGTTCTTCGGCGGATACACCACCACGCGGCCACCGGCCATGCCCTTGCCGACGTAGTCGTTGGCGTCGCCTTCCAGTTCCAGCGTCAGGCCCTTGGCATTCCACACGCCAAAGCTCTGGCCGGCCGAACCGGTGAACCGGAAGGTCAGGCAGCCGTCCGGCAGGCCGTCGGCTCCGTGCACGCGGGCAATCTCGCCCGAGATGCGCGCACCGATCGAGCGGTGGATGTTGCGGATCGGGTATTCCAGACGCAGCATCGACTTGTGGTCGATGGCTTCACGGGCATCCACCACCATCTGTTCGGCCAGTTCGCCCAGGTCAAACGACGGGTTGCTGTCGACCACGCAGTAGCGCGGCTCGTCGGCCGGAATGTCGCCCATGGAAATCAGCGAGCTCAGGTCGAGTTTTTTCTGCCGGTCGGTATGGCCGGCCATGAGCTCGATCAGGTCGAGGCGGCCGATCAGCTCGTCCATGCTGCGCACGCCGAGTTTCGCCATCCACTCGCGGGTTTCCTGTGCCACGAAGGTGAAGTAGTTCATCACCATTTCCGGCAGGCCGATGAAGTGCTTGCTGCGCAGTTTCACTTCCTGGGTGGCAACGCCGGTGGCGCAGTTGTTGAGATGGCAAATGCGCAGGAACTTGCAGCCCAGCGCAATCATCGGGCCGGTGCCGAAGCCGAAGCTCTCGGCGCCAAGGATGGCCGCCTTGATGACATCAAGGCCGGTCTTGAGGCCGCCGTCGGTCTGCATGCGCACCCGGCCGCGCAGGCCGTTGGCGCGCAGTACCTGCTGGGCTTCGGTCAGGCCCAGTTCCCACGGCGTGCCGGCGTACTTGACCGACGTCAGCGGGCTGGCGCCCGTACCGCCGTCGTAGCCGGAAATGGTAATGAGGTCGGCGTAGGCCTTGGCCACGCCGGCGGCGATGGTGCCGACCCCCGGTTCGGCCACCAGCTTGACCGATACCAGCGCACGCGGATTGACCTGTTTGAGGTCGAAAATCAGCTGGGCAAGGTCTTCGATCGAGTAGATGTCGTGGTGCGGCGGCGGCGAAATCAGGCTGATGCCCGGCTTGGAGCAGCGCAGCTGGGCGATCAGCGGGCTGACCTTGTCGCCCGGCAGCTGGCCGCCTTCTCCCGGTTTGGCGCCCTGCGCCACCTTGATCTGCAACACTTCGGCGTTGACGAGGTAGTGCGGGGTGACACCGAAGCGGCCGGAGGCGACCTGCTTGATCTTCGACATCTTTTCGGTGCCGTAGCGCACCGGGTCTTCGCCGCCTTCACCGGAGTTGGAGCGTCCGCCCAGCCGGTTCATGGCGATGGCCAGTGCCTCGTGTGCCTCGGGACTCAGGGCACCGAGCGACATGCCTGCGGAGTCAAAGCGCTTGAGGATGGCCTCGACCGGTTCGACTTCTTCCAGCGGGATGGCGGCCCTGTCGTCGGCCTTGAGCTGCATCAGGTCGCGGAACATCGCCACCGGACGGCTGTTGACCAGATGGGCGTAGGTCTGCCAGGCGTCGTAGTCGCCGTTCTGCACCGCCTTTTGCAGCATCATTACCACGTCCGGGTTGTAGGCGTGGTATTCCTCGCCATGGACGTACTTCAGCAGGCCGCCCTGCGACACGGGGCGCATCGGATTGAAGGCAAAGCGCGCCAGCGATTTCTGGTCGGCCTCAAAGTCTTCGAAGCGGGCGCCCGACACGCGGCTGACGGTGTCCTTCAGGCACAGCTCGACCACGTCGTCGTGCACGCCAACCGCTTCAAACAGCTGGCCGCCGCGATAGCTGGCGATGGTGGAGATGCCCATCTTCGAGAGCACCTTCATCAGGCCCTTGTTGATGCCCTTGCGGTAGTGCTGCAACGCCTCGTTGACACGCTGGTTGATTACGCCGGCCTGCACCATGTCGACGATGACCTGGTAGGCGAGATAAGGGTAGATGGCGGTGGCGCCGTAGCCGATCAGGCAGGCAATCTGGTGCGGATCGCGCGCGGTGCCGGTTTCGACCAGGATGTTCGAGCGGCAGCGCAGGCCGGCGTCGATCAGCGCATGGTGCACGGCGCCGGTGGCGAACAGGGCATGGATCGGCAGCCGGTTGGCGGCGATGTTGCGGTCGGACAGCACCACGATCACCGTGCCTTCGCGCACGGCCTCGGTGACGTGCTCGCACAGACGACGGATGGCGCCTTCAAGGTCGATGTCCGACGGGTCGTAGCACAGGTCAAAGCTGGTAGCCTTCAGGTACGGCTCGGAGCGGGTGGTGACGTGGATGAACTTTTCGTGGCTCAGCACCGGGCTGCGGATTTCCAGGCGCTTGGCGTGTTCGGCGGTCTCGTCGAACATGTTGCGCTCGGGACCGAACACCGAGTTGAGCGACATCACCACGGCTTCGCGGATCGGGTCGATCGGCGGGTTGGTCACCTGGGCAAACTGCTGGCGCAGGTAATCGAACGGCGAGCGCACCTTTTGCGACAGCACGGCCATCGGCGTGTCGTCGCCCATCGAGCCGGTGGCTTCCTGGCCGTCCTCGGCCAGCACGCGGATGACCTGGTCGCGCTCTTCCTGGCTGACGTTGAACATCTTCTGGCAGACGGTCAGCTGCTCGGCTGACATCGGGGCCAGCGTGGTGTCGTCGTCCAGCGAGAATTCGAGCTTTCTGGCGTTGTCCTTGATCCACTGGCGGTAAGGCTTGGCCGCCTTGAGCATGGCGTCGATGTCTTCCGGCATCAAGAGCTCGCCCGTTTGCAGGTCGGCAGCAAAAATCTGCCCCGGCTTGACACGGCCCTTCATCACCACGTCTTCCGGTGCGTAATCCCAGACGCCGACTTCGGACGAAATGGTCAGGATGCGGTCTTTGGTCAGCACGTAACGCGCCGGGCGCAGGCCGTTGCGGTCCAGCATGCAGGCAGCGTAGCGGCCGTCGGTCAGCACGATGCCGGCCGGGCCGTCCCACGGCTCCATGTGCATGGAGTTGAATTCGTAGAAGGCGCGCAGGTCCTTGTCGGTGGAATCGACGTTCTGCCAGGCCGGCGGCACCAGGAGGCGCAGGGCGCGGAACAGCGGAATGCCGCCCATCAGCAGGCCCTCGAGCATGTTGTCGAGGCTCATCGAATCCGAACCGTCGGTCTGCACGATGGGACGCACGGCATCCATGTCGAGCATCGGCGACGCCATGATCTGCTCGCGGGCCCGCGCCCAGTTGCGGTTGCCCTGCACGGTGTTGATTTCGCCGTTGTGGGCGAGGAAGCGGAACGGCTGCGCCAGCTTCCACTGCGGCCACGTATTGGTCGAGAAGCGCTGGTGGAAGACCGCCAGGCTCGACTCGAAACGCGGGTCCTTGAGGTCAAGGAAGAAGGCCGGCAGGTTTTCCGGCGTCACCAGACCCTTGTAGGACAGGGTGTCCGGGTTCAGGGTCGGGATGTAGAAGCTGGCATCCACGCCTTTGGCAGCCTTTTCGGCCAGCCGGCGGGCCACGTAGAGGCGGCGCTTGAAGTCGGCTTCATCCATCCCGAAAGGACAGTTGACGAATACCTGCCGGATCGCCGGCAGCGTCTTGAGCGCATACTCGCCACAGGCCGACGCATCGGTCGGCACCTCGCGGTAGCCGGCCACTTCCAGTCCCTGCGCTTCCAGCGACAGCGTCAGGGCCGACAGAGAGGCGGCTCCGGTTCCTTCCTCGCGGCTGACAAACACCAGACCGGCTGCATAGAGTTTTTTCAGCGCGATGCCGGCCTCGGCCGCCACCTCGCGCAAAAAGCCGTCCGGCTTGCGGAACAGCAGGCCGCAACCGTCACCGGACTTGCCGTCGGCAGCCACTGCCCCGCGGTGGGTCAGCTGCGCAAGCGAGCTGATCGCGGTGGAAACCAGCCAGTGCGACGGCTGATCGTCCAGTTGGGCGATCAGGCCGAAGCCACAGCTGTCCTGTTCAAATGCCGGGCTGTACAGCGTGCCCCGCAACCATTGTTGTCGTTCCATGTCCACCTGCCTGCGTAACATCAAATCATGACAAAGATGGATTGATTGTATGAATGGAATTTCCTGCCGGGCAACGGTTTTTTGTGCATTGCAAATAACCAACAAATTCAATAGCTTATAAATTCATTTCCGGCATTTTTTACTGAAAAACAATTCACAAAACATGACCGCCATGCAAAACAGCCTTACAAATGTTTAATAAAATAGACACAAAAATCAGTTCAAAACCACAAAAACAACCGATATTATTTATTTGTCATAGCAAGAAAGCCGAAGAAAACCCGTCATGTATTACACATGACGGGCCTGAATCATGCGGCCCGCCGTCAGGGCAACGGGATGCCGGACATGCGTCTTTTCAGTCGGCCAGCCAGTCGCGTCCGGTCAGGAAATCCGACAGCAGCAGAGCTTCCGGCGAGCCGGCTTCGGGATGATGGTCATAGCGCCACTGTACTTGCGGCGGCATCGACATCAGGATCGACTCAGTGCGTCCACCCGATTGCAGGCCGAACAGGGTGCCGCGGTCAAACACCAGGTTGAATTCCACATAGCGTCCTCGGCGGATGGCCTGCCATTCGCGCTGCTGCGCACCAAACGGCTGCTGCTGCCGCTTTTGCACGATCGGCACATAGGCCTCCAGAAAGGCATCCCCCACGCTGCGGGTCAGGGCAAAGCTCTGCTCGAAACCCAGGTCGTTCAGGTCATCGAAAAACACACCGCCAATGCCGCGCGGTTCGTTGCGGTGCCTGAGGAAAAAGTAGCGGTCACACCATGCCTTGTAAGCCGGGTAGCGGTCGGCACCGAACGGTGCCAGCGCATCGCGGCAGACCCGGTGAAAGTGCACCGCATCTTCGGCCTCACCATAATAAGGCGTCAGGTCCATGCCGCCACCAAACCACCACACCGGCGGCTGGCCTTCGGCCGTGGCCATGAAGACGCGCACGTTCATGTGCGTGGTCGGTACGTACGGATTGCGCGGGTGCAGGACCAGCGACACGCCCATCGCCTCGAAGGCCCGCCCGGCCAGCTCGGGCCGGGCCGCGGTGGCAGAAGCCGGCAGCGCACCGCCCTGCACATGGGAAAAGTTCACGCCGCCGCGCTCGAACAGCGCGCCCTCTTCCAGCACACAGCTGAGCCCGCCGCCCCCGGCTGGCCGTTGCCAGCCATCGCGGTGAAAACGGCCACCGCCGTCGAGGGATTCCAGCGCGTCAACAATGCGCGCCTGCAAGGAAGTGAAGTAGTTCTTGAGGGAAGCAACAGGCAGTTCGGTCATGGCGGACTTGATCAGGATCAAATCCGCCATTCTACCCGCGCTTTACGCCAGCGCCTGCGCAAGGTCGGCCAGCAGGTCGTCCACGTCCTCGATACCGACCGACAGCCGCAGCATGCCTTCACGAATGCCGAGCGCCTGTTTCACCCCGGCCGGCATCGAGCCATGCGACATGGTGGCGGAATGGTTGACGATGCTTTCCACCCCGCCGAGCGACTCGCCCAGCGCAAACCATTGCAGCCGCTCGGCCACCTGTGCGGCGGCTGCCCGCGAGTCATCCTTCAAATAGATGGTGACCACGCCGCCAAAGCCGCGCATCTGCCGGCTGGCCAGCTCATGCTGAGGGTGCGTCGGCAGCCCGGGATAAATCACCTTGTCGATCGCCGGATGCGTGGCCAGGAAACCGGCCACGGCCATGGCATTGTCGCAGTGGCGCTGCATGCGCAAGGCCAGGGTCTTGATGCCGCGCAGGGCCAGGAAGCAGTCCTGCGGTCCCGGCACGGCACCGGCCGAGTTCTGCACCAGCTTGAGCCTGGCGGCCAGCTGCTCGTTGTCGGTACAGACCACGCCGAGGATCACGTCCGAGTGGCCGGCCAGGTATTTGGTGGCCGAGTGCATGACGATGTCGATGCCGGAATCGCGCGGGTTTTGCAGGTACGGCGAGGCAAACGTGTTGTCGATGGCGGTGGTCACGCCACGGGCGCGGCAGATGGCGGCCACGCGCGGCAGGTCCACCAGCTTGAGCAGCGGATTGGTGGGAGATTCCAGCCAGACCAGCCGGGTGCGTTCGCCAATGGCGTCTTCCAGCTGTTCCGGGCGGGTGGTCAGGTCCAGGAACGTCACCGTCACGCCGGCCGGAGCATAGATCCGGGTCAGCAGCCGGTAGGCACCACCGTAACAGTCGGCCAGTGCGATCACTTCGTCGCCGGCGACCAGCGTGGCACGCAGCACGGCATCAATGGCGGCCATGCCGCTGCCGAAAGCCAGGCCGTACTGCATGCCTTCCAGCGCCGCCACATTGGCCTCCAGCGCTGCACGGGTCGGATTGGCCGAACGTGAATAGGAGTACGGCTGCTCGTCGCCCAGCCGGTCGTAGCTGAAAATCGAGGTCTGGTACACCGGAGGCATGACCGCATGCGTGGCCGGGTCACGTTCATAGCCGGCATGGATGGCGCGAGTGGCAAACTTCATAACGGTACTCCTGCACGCAGATCGGGACCGGCAGGGTAACAGCCGCCCGGAGCCGAGACAAATACGCCAGTCCGGCCCGGATCCCGGCGTTAACCCGCCGCTAAAAGTGTTGTGTTTTCATGCGGATGAGTCACGAAACCTAGATAGAGCTTTCACTCCAAAGCGACACGGGCATGATGGGGAAAAATTAAATCCCATATGGAAACCATTGATATTTCTCAATAATTTCCAAAGTACTTGCCTTTACATCCCATTACAAAAGGGCTATTTTCCACGCCTTTCCAGCATTGCTGAATTCACGAATGTCCAACCAACGCGTTTTTGACTTCCTCCGTCACCAGCTTGCGAACTACCCCAAGGCCGACTGCCTGAGTGCACGCAAGGGGAAAGACTGGCAGCGTTTCAACACGCAGGAAGTCCTGGAAATCGTCGACCGCCTGAGCCAGGGGCTGCTCAAGCTCGGCATCCGTCGCGGCGATACCGTTGCCCTGATTGCCAACAACTGTCCCGAGTGGCACTTCATCGACTTTGCCCTGCAGCAGATCGGCGCCGTCAGCGTGCCGCTGTACCCGACGCTGACGCTCGACGACATGCGTTTCATCGTGCAGCACGCAGAAATCAGGCTGGCCTTTGCCGGCGACAAGGCCCTGTACGGCAAGCTCAAGGATGCCACCCAGGGCATGAACTGTCCGGTCTACACCTTCGAAAACGTCGAAGGCGCCACCAACTGGGAAGAACTCCTGATGGCCGGTGGCGACGGCAATCCCGAGGTACTGGCCGCGCTGCGCGACTCGGTGCGTCCGGACGACCTCCTGACCATCATCTACACCTCCGGCACCACCGGCCGTCCCAAGGGCGTGATGCTGAGCCACCGCAACGTGGTCAGCCAGGTGGAAGCGGTCTGCCGCTTCGTCAAGCCGCTGGTACCGGGCCAGTGGCGCACGGTGAGCTTCTTGCCGCTGTCGCACGTGTTCGAGCGGACCGCCTGCTACTTCTACATCAGCGCCGGCGTCAGCATCTACTACGCCAAGAGCATGGACGTCATTGCCGCCAGCCTGCAGGACGTGCATCCGCAGATGTTCACCACCGTGCCGCGCCTCCTGGAAAAGGTATACGAGAAGTTCGTCTCCAAGAGCCACGAACTCAAGGGCGTGACCCGCAAGCTCTACGAAGCGGCGCTGCGCTTTGCCGAATCCTTCGAGCCCAACACCCCACCCAAGGGACTGGCCGCCTTGCAGTACAAGCTGTACGACAAGCTCGTCTACAGCAAGTGGCGTGCCGCCATGGGCAACGAGGTCCAGGTCATCGTGGTCGGCTCGGCCGCCTTGCAGCCACGCCTTGCGCGCGTGTTCTGGGCTGCCGGCATCATGGTGACCGAAGGCTACGGCATGACCGAATCCGCTCCGGTCCTGACCGGCAACCAGCTGGACGCCGACCAGGTGGACATCGGCACCGTCGGCATTCCGCTCGACAACGTCGAGATCCGCATTGCCGAAGACGGTGAAATCCTCGCCCGCGGGCCCAACGTGATGATGGGCTACTACAAGGACGAGGAGATGACCCGCGAGACGCTCAAGGACGGCTGGCTGCACACCGGTGACGTCGGCGAGATCAACGCCCGCGGCAATCTGCGCATCACCGATCGCAAGAAGGAAATGTTCAAGACCAGCTGCGGCAAGTACGTCGCCCCGCAGGTGATCGAGAACAAGCTCAAGGAATCGGCCTACATCGACCAGGTGATGGTGGTCGGCGACGGCCGCAAGTACGCCAGCGCGCTGGTGGTGCCGCTGTTTGACCAGGTACGCGCCTGGTGCAGCCAGCAGGGTCTCCAGATCAAGAGCGAGGCCGAGATGGCCAGCCACCCCAAGGTGCGCGAGCTGATCGAGCACGAGGTCAAGCGCTTCAACCGCCTGTTCGGCAGCTGGGAGCAGGTCAAGAAAGTGGCGCTGGTCGAACGGCCGTGGAGCATCGACGCCGGCGAGCTGGCTCCGACGCTCAAGCTCAAGCGCAAGGTCATCACCGAACGTTTCCGCAAGCTGATCGACTCGCTCTACCCGCATCATTCCTGATCGCTGCTCCGGCCCGACAACGCCCCGGCACACCCGCTGTCCGGGGCGTTGTGCCGTTCTTCGCACGGTGCTGGCATCAGCGGCAAAAGTTTCCGAGGCTCAGACCACCGGGAGTTTCCTCCCCGTTTTCCGGAGCCAGAACCATGCTGTCCGATCCGCCCGACGCCCCCCTCTCCGACGACAACGTCGATACCCCGCACGGCCTCAGCCGCCGCCACCTGCTCGGGCTGGGGGCGGCGGCCCTGCTTGCCCCTGCCTTCCGTCCGGCCCGTGCCGCAACACCGGCTGCCGCCGGCAGGAACCTGCCGGCAGACGTGACCAGTGCCACGCCACCGGGCTTTCCGTGGAAGAAATTCCATCTGGACATCGCACCCGGCCCGACGCTGGCCGGCGGCGGTCAGCTGATCCGCATCAACAGCCAGCCCAGCGGACCGGAAATCCGCCTGAAAAAAGGCGAGATGTTTTACGTCACCGTGCGCAACCGGCTCAAGCAGCCGACCACGGTGCACTGGCACGGCATCATCGTGCCCAACCTGATGGACGGCGTGCCTGACGTGTCACAGGTGCCCCTGCCGTCCGGCATCGAAACCACCTATGCCTGGCCGGTGGTGCAGTCGGGCACCTTCTGGTACCACTCGCACATGGGGCTACAGGAACAGCAGGGGCTGGCCGGTCCGCTGATCCTCGAAAGCCCGGACAATGACGGGCTGAAATATGACCGCGAAGCGGTGCTGTTCATGGAAGACCGCCTGACGGCTGACCCGGAACAGGTGCTGGCCGCCCTGCAAGGCAAACCGGCCCCGCCCGCCGCCCAAGCTGCCGTCACCCCGCCCTCGCAACCGGTGTTTCCCTATCCGGGCGGCAAGATGTTCGGCGTGGACGTGCAGTACGGCCTGTTTCCGCTCAACGGCCGCCTGCCCGACGAACCGGCGGTGATCGACGCCCGGCCGGGTGAAGTGCTGCGCCTGCGCATCCTCAATGCCTCGGCCTCGTCGTATTTCCTGTTCAACGTGCAGTCGCACCCGCTGGAAGTGGTGGCCAAGGACGGCAACCGCACGCGCCCGCTGCCGGCCGACAACATCCTGCTGGCAACGGCCGAGCGCTACGATGCGCTGGTCAGGGTCGGCAAGCCCGGCATCTACCGCATCACCGGCGCTGCGATCGGCCAGACCGGCGGCGCACTGGCGCTGTTGCGCGTCGGCGGCGCCCCCCTGCCGGGCAAGGCGGCCGCGCCGTCACCGGCCAATACCCGGCTGGAAGGCAAAACGGTCGATGCCGACGATGTCCGTGCGCCGTTCGTTACCGAACTGCCGGCCGCGCTGGTGGAAACGGTGCCGGAAGTGCTGGCCGGCAACATGCAGACCTACCGCTGGAGCATCAACGGCGAGTACTACCCGGATGCCCGCCCGCAGCTGGTCACCGCCGGCCGCCGGGTCAGGCTGGAGGTGGTCAACGACACCATGATGTTCCACCCGATGCACCTGCACGGGCATTTCTTCCGGGTGGAGCGCGAAGGCATGACGGACGCAGCGCATTCGGCACTGATGGATACCTATTCGGTGCCGCCGAAATCACGGGTCACGCTGGCGTTCTATTCCGACAATCCCGGCCGCTGGGTATTCCACTGCCACAACATGTACCACATGGTGACCGGCATGCTGCGGGTGATCGAATACCGCGCCGGCGGCTGAAACCGGGCAAGGGCCGGGCAGGCAGCATGTTTGTCCGGCCCTTGCCCCGGGATGGATGAATCCGGCCGGACAGCGCTGCCGGCCACTGCACGGAAAGCCACTGCCCGTACCGGCCGGCATGAGCCGGAGGCCGGTGTCGCTTTCCCGACCGGCGTCATGCCAGCCACCACTGCACACAGGCCTGCTGCTGCACGGGAATCACCTGCACGCAGCCTGTCCCATCCGGTGCAGGTTCATCCATGGCCGGCACCGGATGCACGACGCGCAACACGGGCAACCGGATGACCAGACCCTGGATCACGCCGCAGGACCGGTCTGGCCGAACGGCAGCCCGGACCTTATTGGTGTGCTCCCTGCAAATAGTGGTCGATCACCGCTACATCGGCGGCACTCGGTACGGCCACCCGTCCGTGGGCCGCCCGCATGTAACTTTCCATGTGTGCCACAACCCCTGGCCAGCGACCGGCGGGCAAGCGGTCGGGTGCCGGAGCGGCATGGCACTGGCTGCAATAGCGCTGCACCAGCCGGGCACCGTGGTTGCCGGCCGGAGCTGCCGTGTGCTGCCACATCCAGCCATTGCCGCGCAGGGTCTGCATCTGCCGGTAGCTGTCCTGCCAGTGCCGGCGCAGGGCAGCCTGCCGCTCCGGGCCGTCGGGCATGGCGGCCAGCCGGTTCATGTCGGACTGCATGCGGCTGACCTGCGGCTGCATGGCTTGAGCATACGCGGCTGGTGACATGCCCGACGGCATGGACCAGCCGGAGCCGGCCATCATGCCCGGCCCCCATTCACCACAGCCCATCATGCCGCAGGCACCCGACTGGTCCATGTCGCGCAGATAGCCCTGCATGGCCTGCCAGTGCCGCCCTGCGGCAGCCGGCTCCATCATGCTGCCCATGGGCATTTGCAGGCCGGCCACGCGCTGGCTCCAGTCTGGCGCACCGGATTCAGCCGCCTGCACCATCGTCATGGCCAGCAGCAACGCCAGCGCTCCTCCTGTCCGAATTGTCCGCAACCGCATCGCCGTCCCCTGAATCTGTCCCGAGGCTCTGACAGTAGGCAGCTGGACGGCCTCCTGCTGCCAGTGCCGGCTGTCCGGCCGCAAACAGGCTGCCGAACGGTACGGATGACCGGCAGAAAACGCCAGGACCGGCAGTGGAAAATGCGCGCCTCACAAATGTCAAATTGAATGACTTTTTTCTTGCAGGACAAGCACTCATCCGCTCACTGATTACAAATGCTTTGGCAAAAATCAACAGCTGCCTGTTCGTCATGAATCATATTTCATCTCCTACTGATATCCGGGTCCGGATAATCCAACCTTGAACGATCGGCAGCACCATGGCCTTTGAATCCCGCGCACTCTCCAGCCTCAAAGAGATCTTTCGCACGTATTTTGTCGATCGTGATTACTCGCCGCTCCTGTCCCACCTGTCCCCCCGGGTGGCATGGTTCGGCACAGGCAGCCACGAAGTTGCACATTCCCGGGCCAAGGTGGCACTGCTTCTCGAAGCCGAGCGCCTGTCGTGGCAGGGCCATTTCGACATCATCCAGCAGCACTACCGCAGCACGGCCATCACGCCGGACTGCTGCTGCATCTAGGCAGAACTGCATCTGCGCCAGAATGACAGCAGCGACCTGCTGCCGATGGAACTCCTCCTGCGCATCAGTTGCGTGTGTTGCGAGGCGGGGGATTCCATGCGCATCGAGCAGCTGCATACCTCGACCCCGAACACCGATCAGGCCGAACAGGAATATGTGCCCAGCCAGCGCACGGCGGAACAGAACCAGCGGCTGCGGGCACTGCTGGACAAGCGCACGCGTGAACTCAACCAGCGCAACCTCGAGCTGAATGCCGTACTCGACAACATGCCCGGTGCCGTATGCCTGTACCACCTGGACGATGCCCTGACCCTGACTTTTTGCAGTGCCGGATTCCTGAGCCTCATCGGACGGGACAGTACGCCCTCCGGACTGCGGGAACTCATGCTGGAAAACGAAGCCGGCCATGCTCTGGCAAACCGCCAGCTGCTGTTGCAGGCCAATCAGGACATCGAGCTTGAATACCAGGTACGCCGGCCAGACGGATCAAGCTGCTGGCTGCTGGAAAAAGGCCGCAGGCTGCCGGACGGCCAGATTCATGCCGTTCTGGTCGACATCGGCGCCCATCGCCAGCAGATGCAGGTCCAGCAGCGCAATGCCGACAGCTACCGCCAGGCACTGGGAGCCATGTACCAGCTTGTATTTGAAGTGGAGCTCGAACGCGATTCATTCATGCCGATTACGGATGTACGCAGCCATATCGACATTGAAATGACCAGTTCATTCCGCACGAATGCCGGTCGCATCCTGCGGGCCACCCTTCCCGGAAGACCAGGAAATCGTCCGCCAGACCTATTTCCCCGAGTGCATACATGAACGATTGCAGAAAAATACCGGCATCCACATCAGCGAATACCGCAAGTCCCTGAAACAGGGCGGCCATGAATGGCGGCGCTGCATCACGATTCCGGTACTGGATGACGGCGGCGTCCCCGACCGGCTGATTTTCTGTGTCTCCAGCATCGACGAGCAAAAACGCCAGCAGGAACGCATCCACCACGAAGCGCAGACCGACCACCTGACCCCGCTCCTGAACAAGTTTGCCATCGAGACCCGCATCGAGGACTGCCTGCAACAGGACCCGGGCCATCACGCGCTGCTGATCATCGACATCGACAATTTCAAGGACATCAACGACACCTTCGGCCACCTGTTCGGCGACGCCGTGCTGGCCAATCTGGCCATGCAGCTGCAACAGCATTTCCGCAGCGGTGACCTGCTGGGACGGATCGGCGGTGACGAATTCCTGGTGTTCATGCGCCATGTCGGCTCTCCCGTCCAGCTGGTCGGCAAGGCACGCGAGCTCTGCCAGGCACTGCGCAAGACGTTCCGGCAGACCAGCCGGACCTGCCAGATCAGCGCCAGCATCGGCATTGCCTGCACGCCCGAGCACGGTGCGCACTACACCGAGCTGTTTACCCGTGCGGACCAGGCGCTCTATCACGTCAAGGCCATGGGCAAGAACCATTACGCCCTCTATTCGCCCAAGCTGCACGACGTACCGGCCGAATACCACAGCCAGCGGGCGGCGCAAGAACCGTCCGCCACCATCCAGCACGACGATTCGCTGTTCGCCACAGTACTGGAGCTGCTCTACCAGGCCCGCGACATGGACACGGTACTTGAGCTGATCCTCGACCTGCTGGGCAACCGTTACAAAGTCAGCCGTTGCTATGTGTTTGAAAAGCACGCGCATGAACCGCTGGTCGACAACACCTACGAATGGTGCGCTCCGCAGACGGAAGCGATGAAGCCGAAGCTGCAGAATTTCCCGTACAGCAATTTTTCCGCCTTCCTGTCGCGCTTCGGCCCGGACGGCGTATTCAACTGCAGCAACATCAGCGAGCTGGAGCCGGACCTGCGCAGCTTCCTGCGATCTCAGGGGATTACCGCCATCCTGCTGGTTGCAATCATCGATGCCGGCGAGCTACGCGGCTTTGACGGTTTTGACGACTGCCAGGGCTCCCGCCAGTGGAGTGACGAGGAAATCGGCGCGCTCAGCACGCTGTCAAAGCTGATCGGCACCTTCCTGCTCAAGGCCCGGCTGGCCGCCGGACTGCAATCGGCACACAACAACCTGCAGGCCATTCTCGACAGCGTCGACAACGCCACCTACGTGGTGGACTGTGACACCCACCGGCTGCTCTACCTCAACCGCAAGACCCACGAGCTGGTTCCGACAGCCAGGGTTGACGACGTGTGCCACGAGGCCTTTTTTGACGGCTGCGTCACACCCTGCGAGCACTGCCCGCTGCCCCAGCTGTCTGCCAGCAGCCGTCATGCCCGCCGCGAGGTCTACAACCCCTCGCTGGGCATCTGGTCGGACGTTCAGACTTCGCTGCTGTCGTGGTGCGGACACGAGCATGTGGCCCTGATCAACTGCATCGATATCACCCGCTACAAGCTGTCCGAACAGACGGTGATTTCGCACAGCTGAAAAAAAACATGCCCCGGCAAGGCCGGGGCATGACATCGAAGCAGGGCCGGAACGTATCAGGCGCGCTTCTTGAATTCGCTGGTGCGGGTATCGATTTCGATCTTGTCACCGATTTCGACGAATGCAGCCACCTGGATCACGGTGCCGTTATGCAGGCGGGCCGGCTTCAGGACCTTGCCCGAAGTGTCGCCGCGCACGGCCGGTTCGGTGTATTCCACTTCACGCACCACGGTGGTCGGCAGTTCGACCGAAATGGCGCGGCCTTCGTAGAACACCACTTCGCACGGATCGGTCATGCCGTCTTCCAGGAAGGGCAGCACGTCTTCCATGTTTTCGGCTTCGACTTCGTACTGGTTGAACTCGCCGTCCATGAACACGTACATCGGATCGGCGAAGTAGGAATAGGTGCATTCCTTCTTGTCGAGCACGACGATGTCGAACTTTTCGTCAGCCTTGTACACCGCTTCGCTGGCGCTGCCAGTAAGCAGGTTCTTCATCTTCATCTTGACGACTGCGGCGTTGCGACCGGACTTGTTGTATTCGGTCTTCTGCACCACCATCGGTTGGCCGTCGAGCATGAACACGTTGCCGGAGCGGAGTTCCTGAGCGATCTTCATCTGATTCCTGTAACTGTCTGATTAGCGGCCACCAAGGGCCGGCGTTTCGGAAAACGCGTGATTATAAAAGACTTTCGCAAAAACGCGCCAGATTGGACGCCAGGTCGCCGTCGCCTGTACGCATCTTCACCCAGCGCCGGGCCTGTGTGGCCAATGCCGGGCGCACAGCCCGCCATTGCCACCATGCCTGCGGCACGTTTTCCGGCCCGGCATTCCACGCCAGCTGCCATGCCCGGGCAGCCTCGGCCACCGGGGCATCCAGCCCCTCGCACCAGCGTTGCAGCCAGGCTTCCAGCTTGACGAGATGGGCGTCTTCCTCCTGCCGGTAGATGTGCCAGGTCAATGGCTGGCCGGCCCACTGTGCCCGCACGAACGAATCCTCGCCGCGCACGAAGTTCTCCTCGCAACACCACAGCAGCCGGTCGTAATCGGGCTGTGCGACAAACGGCAGCACGGCCAGCGTCAGCGCCCCGCGGCTGACCACCTCGCCCACCGCCGGCCGTCGCCCCAGCCAGTCCGCCACCGAATCCAGCACCCGGCCGTCCGGCACCAGCACGGTCAGCGCCTCGTCGCCTGCGGCCACGGTGTCGAGCCAGACCGGTACGGCCGGATTGTCATAGGCGAACAGCGAAATCCTCGGCTGCCCCGGCGGCAAGGCAGACAGGCCCAGCCGGGCCAGAAACGCCTGTTGTGCCACCGGGTCGGCCACAAAGGCATCACGCTCCGCCAGCAGCGCAGCCTCGCGCAGCAGGCCGCCGGTACGGCCGGAAAATCCGGGGAAAAAGAAGTATTTGTCCAGCGGGGGCTGCGGCGAAGCCAGGCCATGACACGCCTCGGCCCAGTCTTCCGCCGTCAGGTATTCGAGGTTGATCCACACCGGCGCGGGCCGGTGCCCGGCCATGGCCTGCCGGAAACCGTCGGGCAACTGGCAGCCGAACGCCTCGACCACCACCTGCATCGGCTGCACACCGGCTGGCAGGGTGGCCCCCCACGGCTCGACCTGCACGCCGTCGATGCACTGCGACCCGCCCAGCGGATCCAGCGCCGGCGCCAGCCGGGCAAAACTGGCCAGATCATCCACCCACAACCGCACCGGTTCCTGGCGTTCGTGCGCCAGCTGGCGCGCCAGCCGCCAGGTCACGCCGATGTCACCGTAGTTGTCGATGACCGTGCAGAAAATATCCCATGAGAGCATGACAAACTTGAAAACCGGCCAAAGGGACGCATTGTTCCATGAATGCCCCGGCCGTCGAAACCCGCCGGCCCTGCCGACTGTCCACTTCCAGGAGACCCGGATGCAAGGAACTCCCTGCCCAGATTTCAGCCTGCCCGCCACGGGCGGCACCACGTTCACGCTGGCAGCGGCCCGCAAGCCGCTGGTGCTGTATTTCTATCCCAAGGACAACACGCCCGGTTGCAGCAACGAAGCGCAGGCCTTTGCCGCGCTACACGCCGATTTCGAGGCAGCCGGCTGCGAAGTGGCCGGTATTTCGCGCGACAGCCTCAAGTCGCACGAAAACTTCCGGGCCAAGTTCGACCTGCCCTTTCCCCTGCTGTCCGACCCGGATGAAACCGTCTGCAACCTGTTCGGCGTGATGAAGCTGAAAAACATGTACGGCAAGCAGGTGCGCGGCATCGAGCGCAGCACCTTCCTGATCGGCGAAGACGGCCGGATCGAAGCCGAATGGCGCGGCGTCAAGGTGCCGGGCCACGCCGAAGCCGTGCTTGCCGCCGTCCGGGCCCGCTAAGCCGTTTCTCCTTTCATCCCTTTCCGGCGGTTCCGCCGCTTCTTTCCGGAAGGACACCCTCCTTCCGCCTCCTTCGCCACCCGCCTTGCGGGTCCGCACCCCATCGTGGAGCCGGCAGCCTGCTGCCGCCGGCTCTCCTTGCCGGCCACTCGCACCCGAACGCTTGCTGCTCGCAGGACGGTGCCGCGCCAAGGAGACATGATTGAGTACGCTGCTGCCCCACCTGTCGCCCCTCACGGCCTTCGGCCTGCTCCTGCTGCTGGGAGTCGTGGCCGGACAACTGATTTTCCGCACCGCCCGCCTGCCCGGCGTCACCGGCTACCTGCTCGGCGGTTTCCTGATCGGCCCCCATGCCCTTGACCTGCTGGGTGCCCCGTTGATCCAGTCCACCCAGCCCGTCATGCAACTGGCACTGGGGCTGGCGCTGTTCGAGGTCGGCCGCCGGATCGACCTGGCGTGGCTCTGGCGCGAACGGCACATCCTGGCAGCCTCACTGGCCAGTTCGGCCCTGCTGGGCGGCGTACTGGGCCTGTACCTGACCGGACTGGGCTGGCCGGCAGCGCAGGCGCTGCTGCTGGCGTCGCTCGGCATGGGCAGTGCGCCGGCCGTCCTGCTGTCGATCCTGCGTGATACCCGTGCCGAGGGCCTGCTGACCGAACGGTTGCTGGCCCTGACCGGGCTGGGCAACCTGGTCGGCTTTGCCTGCTTTGCCCTGGCACTGGGCTGGCTCCAGGCCAGTCAGGGTGCTTCGCCCGCCACCGTGTTCAGCCACGCGGCCCTGCCGCTGCTGGCAGCCGTGCTGGCCGGGCTGGTGCTGGGCGTGCTGACCCTGCACCTGTCGAAATGGCTGGGCTACCGGCAATACGTGGCCCGGCAGGCACTGCTGCTCGGTGGCCTGACACTGTTGACCGGGCTGGGTGGTGAGCTGGCGCTGCTGCCGGCACTGGCGGCGCTGGTCTACGGTCTGACCGTGCGCAATCTCGACCGCCATTACGCAGTCACCGAACCTGCGCCGCTGAACTGGACGCCGATCCTGCTGATCGCCCTGTTCATCTTCACCGGCTCGCAGTTTGACTGGCGCCTGCTGCCACAGGCAGGGCTGGTGGCTGCCGGCTACATCGCCCTGCGCCTGCTGTGCCAGTGGTTGCCGCTGGTGCTGCTGGCCCGCCGCAGCGGGCTCCGTGGACGCCGGACCCTGTGGCTGGCACTGGCACAGACCCCGATGAGCAGCGGCGCTCCCGGCCTGCTGCTGTTGCCGTGGCTGGGCAGCCTGCTGCTGCCGGCCGGCAGCATGGCGCTGGCCATCACGGTGCTGACGCTGACCGAACTGGCCGGGCCGTCGCTGACGCAACTGGCCCTGCGCCAGGCGGGCGAGGCTTCGGACTGACGCAAAGGAGGACGCACCCATGCTGGATTTTTGCGCCAGCCAGCCCCTGACACTGGGGGTGGAGCTGGAACTCATGATCGTCAACCGGCACGACTACAACCTGACCCGGGGTTCTGACGACCTGCTGCGCCTGATCGGGCGCGAAGACCACGGCTTTGACATCAAGCCGGAAATCACCCAGGGCATGATCGAGATCGGTACGGCCATCCATACCCGCACGCGCGCCATGCTCGAGGAGCTGGATGCCATCCGCGCGGTGCTGGTGCGCGCGGCCGATACGCTCAACCTCGGACTGGCGGGCGGCGGCGCGCATCCGTTCCAGCACTGGAGCGAGCAGCGCATCTACCCCAAGGAGCGCTATCTGCTGGTGTCGGAGCTGTACGGCTATCTGGCGCAGCAGTTCACGGTCTACGGCCAGCACATCCACATCGGCTGCCCGGACGGCGACCAGGCCATCCGGCTGGCGCATTTCCTTGCCCGCTACATTCCGCACTTCATTGCCCTGTCGGCCGCTTCTCCCTACTACCAGGGCGTGG
Source organism: Laribacter hongkongensis DSM 14985 (assembly GCF_000423285.1). Lineage (NCBI taxonomy): Bacteria > Pseudomonadati > Pseudomonadota > Betaproteobacteria > Neisseriales > Aquaspirillaceae > Laribacter > Laribacter hongkongensis. Next base: position 153,331 of record NZ_AUHR01000004.1, on the reverse strand, counting down.
ACACGCTGTTCCAGAGTTCGCGCCAGACCAGCGTCAATGCCTTTCCGCTGTCGGGCACGCTGCCCTGCGTCACCGACTGGGCCGGTTTCAACGATTATTTTGTCCGCATGCAGCAGCTGGGCATCGTGGCGAGCATGAAGGACTTTTACTGGGACGTGCGCCCGAAGCCGGAATACGGCACGGTGGAAATCCGGGTGTGCGACACGCCGCTGGACCTGCTGACCCCGGTGCTGCTGGCGGCCTACGCGCAGATGCTGGCACGCGAATGCATGGAATCCGGCTGGCAGGCCATCCACGGTGACAACTATCTGGCCTACAGCTACAACCGTTTCCAGGCGTGTCGCTTCGGGTTTGAAGGGCTGATCCTCAACCCGGCGGACAACGGACAGGTGTCATTGCAGCAGGATCTGGTCACGACGCTGACGCGGCTGGAGCCCCAGGCCGCGGCGCTGGGCTGCGAGGCCGAGCGCCAGCAACTGCTGGCCCGGGCACTGGCGCGCGACAACCCCAGCCGGCAGTTGCGCACGCTCTACGAACGCAGCGGCTCGCTCAATGACCTGGTCCGGCGGCAAAGCGCCGTGTGGATGCGTGATGCGGCCACGCTCTGAGCACAACAGCCCACCGGCGGCTCAGGCGGCCAGCATGACCTGGTTGCGCCCGCCGGCCTTGGCGGCATACAGCGCCTGGTCGGCTTCGGCGATCAGGCAGGCTACATCGTGCGCCTGCCCGCCGGGCTGGCAACACACGCCGAGGCTCAGGGTCAGTGACTGGCTGCGCCCGCCGCCCAGGTCCACCGGCTCGCCGGCCACTGCCTGCCGCAGCCGCTCGGCCACGATCATGGCCACGTCAGGCGTGGCGCCAGGCAGCACGATCAGGAATTCCTCGCCGCCGTAACGTCCCACGGCATCGCCTCCGCGCAGCACCCGGCCCAGCCGCCGGGCCACGGCTTCCAGCGCCATGTCGCCGGCCTGGTGGCCGTGGACATCGTTGACGTTCTTGAAGTGGTCAATATCGGCCAGAATGACGGCCAGTGGCTGCGAGGGATCGCAGCAGCTCTGGCTGAGTCCTTCGAGAATGGCTCCCCGGTTCAGCAGCTGGGTCAGCGGATCATACGTGGCCCGCACTTCCAGCTGGTTCTTGGCCTGCAACAGTTCGTGGTTGAGGAGCTGCAAGCGCTCGCACATCTGGCCGCGTTCGATCAGCAGGGCCAGCTGGCGGGCAATGCCCATGAAGGCCTGCTCATGTTCTTCCCGGTAGGTATGCGGACGCATGCTGGAAAAAAACAGGAAACCGACGGGCCGCCCCTGCGCCAGCAAGGGACAGGTCAGGCTGGAGTGCATGCCTTCGGCCACGATGAGGCGGGTGGCTTCTGAACCGGGATGATCGGCAAGGTACAGTTGCAGGTTGTTGAGGATGCGCGGCCGGCCCGAATGCAGCAGACACGCCAGTCCGGAGCCAAGATAGCCACGCCGGAATCCCTCACCGATGTGCGGCACATGCGCTTCCGAGCGGGACCATACCGCTGTCAATGTACAGCCATCTTCTTCAAGCAGCGCACAACCGATGCGATCATAGGGAATCAGGTGGCGAAATCCGTCATACACCCTGTCCAGCACCTCGTTGAGCTGTAAACCGGCCGCCACCTGCTCAGCCAGTTGCAACAACTGCTGCAACAAGGCAGTTTCCTGCCGCAACTGCATCACTTCCTGCGCCAGGGCAGGCATGTTTTTGGCATCAGCCAGAGGCAAGGAACTTTTCGCTGCGGTCATGTCGATCCGTGTGGGCAGTCAGGTACAGCATCACCTGACAGTCAGACGAACAAGGTTGGCAGGCCTGCGTGTGCCAACCGCATATAACGGCAACCATTTTTACATAAAAAACCGCCCCTGCGGGATTTGTCCACAGGAGCGGCTGCCTTTTCCGTATCGCTTAGCGGAACAACCACGGCTGGGTTTGTCGGCGATTGTCTTCAAAAGCCTTGATTTCACCGGCATGGCGCAGGGTCAGGCCGATTTCGTCCAGCCCGTTCAGCAGGCAGTGCTTGCGGTGCTCGGTAATGTCGAAACCGAACGAATCCCCCTGCGGTGTGGTCACGGTCTGCGCGGCCAGATCCACGGTCAGCCGGTAGCCTTCGGAGGCTTCGCATCCGGCAAACAGGCGGTCCATCACTTCGGCTGGCAATACGATCGGCAGCAGGCCGTTCTTGTAGCAGTTGTTGAAAAAGATGTCGGCAAACGACGGAGCGATCACCACACGGAAGCCGTAGTCATCCAGTGCCCACGGTGCGTGTTCGCGACTGGAGCCGCAGCCGAAGTTTTCGCGGGCCAGCAGGATCTGCGCGCCCTGGTAGCGCGGGAAATTGAGGACAAAATCCGGGTTTTGCGGCCGGATGCTGTTGTCCATGCCGGGTTCGCCGTGGTCCAGGTAGCGCCATTCGTCAAACAGGTTGGGGCCGAAACCGGAACGCTGGATCGACTTGAGGAACTGCTTGGGAATGATGGCGTCGGTGTCGACATTGGCACGGTCGAGCGGACAGACGAGTCCGGTCAGTCGGGTAAAGGCTTTCATTGTGCGGCCCTCTCAATGGCAGCCCCGCCTGCCCGGATGTCCCGGCCAATGCCTTGCACAGTATGGCAACCGGTCAGGGTCGCAACGGCGAGCAGAAGGGTCAGTGTCAGTGTTTTCATGCTGGGTGTGCGCAGCAATGCTGCTGCGCGTTCAAACGCTTACCGCACCGCCCCTCCCCCGCTCGACGCCAGACTACATCTTGGACTTGACGTCGTCGGCTGCGTTGGTCACGGCATGACCGGCCGACGACACATCCTGTCCCATGCCTGCCATGGTATTGCAGGCAGTCAACAAACAGCTGGCAAGCAGGATGCCGATCAGGGTTTTCATGGTGATGACTCCTTGAAGCATGCCGACAGTGGCACGCTTCAAGATAGTCAACCAGGGCGGAAACAGCGGGATTAATAACCTTTGCGGATATCGACGAAATGGCCGGCAATCGCTGCCGCAGCCGCCATGGCCGGACTGACGAGGTGGGTGCGCCCGCCCTGTCCCTGCCGTCCTTCAAAGTTGCGGTTCGAGGTGGAGGCACAGCGCTCGCCCGGCTCCAGACGGTCGGCGTTCATCGCCAGACACATCGAACAACCCGGCTCGCGCCATTCGAATCCGGCCGCGACAAAGATCTTGTCGAGCCCTTCAGCCTCGGCCTCGGCCTTGACGTTGCCGGACCCCGGTACCACCATCGCCAGCCTGACAGAATCAGCCTTGCGCCGGCCGCGCACCACTGCGGCCGCTTCACGCAGGTCTTCGATGCGCGAGTTGGTACAGGAACCGACAAACACCTTGTCGACGGCGATTTCCGCCATTGGCGTCCCGGCGGTCAGCCCCATGTAGGCCAGCGCGCGCTGCATGCCTTCGCGCTTGACCGGGTCGGCTTCGGCAGCCGGGTCCGGCACGCGGTCGGTAATCGCCACCACCATTTCCGGACTGGTGCCCCAGGTCACCTGCGGCGCGATGGTTGTGGCATCCAGTTCCACCACGGCATCGAACACGGCGCCTTCGTCGCTCTTGAGCTCGCGCCAGCAGGCCACTGCGGCCTCCCACTGCTCTGCAGTCGGTGCGAACGGACGACCCTTGACGTAATCCAGCGTAACCTGGTCCACCGCCACCAGACCGGAGCGGGCGCCTGCTTCGATGGCCATGTTGCAGAGGGTCATGCGACCTTCCATCGACAGGCCACGGATGGCGCTGCCGGCAAACTCGATGGCATAGCCGGTGCCACCGGCGGTGCCGATCCTGCCGATCACTGCCAGCGCAATGTCCTTGGCCGTGACACCGGCCTGCAATTCACCCTCGACCCGCACCAGCATGGCTTTGGACTTCTTGGCGGTCAGGCACTGGGTCGCCATGACGTGCTCGACCTCGCTGGTACCGATACCGTGCGCCAGCGCGGCAAACGCGCCGTGAGTGGAAGTATGGCTGTCGCCACATACCACGGTCATGCCGGGCAGCGTGGCGCCCTGTTCCGGGCCGACCACGTGCACGATGCCCTGGTTGCGATCCATGAACGGGAAATACGCCAGTGCGCCGGTTTCACGCACGTTGGCATCCAGCGTTTCCACTTGCAGGCGCGAGACCGGATCCTTGATCCCGGCAATGCCCAGATCCCAGTTGTCGGTCGGTGTGTTGTGGTCGGCGGTAGCCACGATCGAATGCACGCGCCACGGCTTGCGGCCGGCGAGCTTGAGCCCTTCAAAGGCCTGCGGGCTGGTGACTTCGTGGACGAGATGGCGGTCGATGTACAGGAGCGAGGTGCCGTCCGGGTCGGTACGCACCACGTGGCTCTCCCAGAGCTTGTCGTAGAGGGTCTGTGCGGCCATGTGTTGTTGGTCCGTTAAGGGAGATTGAGCCGATTATTGCACGCGGCTGGAATATTGGTCAATTTATTCAAATAAATCAATTACTTGAAAATAAAACCCCGCGGAATCCGGTCATGGTTTCTGCTCGGATGCCGGGCTCCACCCACGCCCGGGACCAGGCGGCCCGTGGACATGTCCGGTTGGCTGCGACCGGAAATGAATGGCAGGGACAAAATATACAAATAATTGTCATTGATTGCCTACCCGTCCCGCGCATTTGTGCACACGGATCACCTCCCGCGCCATCCTCTGCCGGTCATCCGGCCCGGTCGTTCTTTACCGTCAGGCAAACCGTGCAATGCCCGCAGGCATCTGCCGGCGACAGTACCAGTACACCTTGCAACACCAGCTCCTTTTCACACCAGGCCGTCTTTCAGACAGCCGGCCTCTGCCCACACGATGCAAACCGGGCAATATCAATGTCATTGGCATTACAATTGCTTTGTTGATTCACGCCCGTATCAGACCACAGCCCCGGCAACACGATGACAAGGAGCGAGACCATGACCCGAAGTGCAACCATGTCCTTGACCGACCAGGAACGGCACTGGCTGCCCTGGCTGGGCCGCAACGGCAAGCTGTCCCTGCGCTGGGCCTGCCTGCTGAACCGGCACCGGACCCATGCACTGGAACAGGTGTTTGCCGGCATTGCCCAGACCCGCGTGGCCTTGCTGACCCAGTGGACCCACGAACAGTGGGCGCACCTTGATGCCCTGGCCGAGCGTCTGGCCATGCAGTGGCCGGACATCGAACGGACCACACTGAGCCAGCGGCGGTTGCTGGCAGCGGATTTTTCCGAGCTGTTCGTGATCGACACAGCCGGACAATTGCTGGCCAGCAGCGCCGGGCGCAGCGGTGCCAGCGGCCTGCCGGCCGCTGCCGTGGCCCGCGGCCTGAAAGAGCGTTTCCTGCACGGCCCCTATTCCGATCCGCAGACCGAGCAGCTCGGCCCGTCAAGCTCGCGCTTTCACGACGGCGTCACCCTGATGTTCTACCGTCCGCTCACCGCCGCCGACGGCACACCGCGCGGCATACTCTGCGGCCGGGTGCCCAACGACGTGCTGGGCGACCTGATCCAGCGCGAGGCCGGACACATCTTCCACGAATCGGGCGACAACTACCTGTTCATGGCGCAGTCGCACTTCGATCCGTCAGTCACCCCTGGCACGGCCCTGTCGCGCTCGCGCTTCGAAGACCGCACCTTTACCGGCGGTGACAATCTCAAGGATGGCGTACGCACGGCGTTCGGCACCGTCCGGGTGCACAGGCACACCGAATTCGAACTGGTCTTCAACGATCCGGCCACCGGCCGCCTGCATCCTGGCGTGCGCGAAACCATCCGCTGCGGCAGCAACCTGTTCGTCACCTATCCGGGCTACGCCGATTACCGCCACATCCCCGTCATAGGCTGCGGAGTCACTTTCCGGCTGCCGGGCTCGCCCGACCTCTGGGGCATGATGTGCGAAGCCGATCTGGAGGAGGTTTACCGCAACCGCAGCCTGAGCTACCGGCTGATGAAGCTCTATCTCGCCACCATGCTGGCAGGCTGGGCCGGCTCGCACCTGCTGACGGCTGCTTTTGGCCTGGGCCAGACCGCCAGCGCACTGGCCGGGCTGGGCTGCCACCTGGCCGGCGCACTGGTGTTCCTGAGCCTTGGCAGCCGCAAGCTGGCAGCACGCATGCGCCAGATGATCCGCATGGTGCGCACCATTGCCGAAGGTGGCGGCGACCTGACCCAGCGCATCGACCGCGACAGCCGTCATCCGGATGAAATCACCACCATGGCGCAGTGGTTCAACAGCTTCATCGACAATCTGGAAAGCATCGTGCGCCGGGTGATCCACAGCTCGCACGAAATCTCTGCCACCAACCGGCAGGTAGAGGCCAGCCATCACGATACCTGCGCCACAGCCCACAGCGTCCAGGGATTGATCGGCGACATGATGCAGGCGCTGGACCGCCAGCGGCAGGAAATCGACAGCGCCGCCGGCAGTGCCGCCGACATGAAAACCCGCATGGAAACAGTCATGCAGGCCTCGCAAGGGCAGCTTGCCAACCTGCGCCAGCGCTCGCAGGGCATCCGGCATTCAGTGGGAGAGGCCGCCGGCACGCTGGAAACCCTGTCGGCCAGCACGCGCAACATCGGCCAGGTGGTCAGCGTGATCCGCGACATTGCCGACCAGACCAACCTGCTGGCCCTGAATGCCGCCATCGAAGCGGCCCGCGCCGGCGAACAGGGGCGCGGCTTTGCCGTCGTGGCCGACGAAGTCCGCAAACTGGCCGAACGCACGGCGCAGGCCACGGTGGAAATCCGCGACATGATCAGCCAGGTGCAGGAACAGGCCCACGTTGCCGCCAGCCGCATGGGCGGCGGCATGCAGGAGCTGGACGAAGGCCTGCGGCTGGCCGAAGAAGCCGCCAGTGACCAGGCCGACCACGCGGTGATCGAGCAGCTGCTTGCCGCCATCGAGGGCATTGCCACGGTCAGCCGGCAATACGACGACACTGCCCGCCGGGTCGGTGATGCCGCCCACAGCATCCGGGCCACGGTCGAGGAAACCGGTCAGAGTTCTGCCCTGACCCTGCAGGCATCCGGCCGCCTGCAAGCACTGGTCGGGCAGTTCCGGGTCGGCTGAAACAGCACACCCCTGCACGGGCAGGGGTGTGGATGCGCATGCCGGCCGCTCGCGGCCGGTGTACGGCAGGACTTACAGGGTCAGGCCACCGGTGACTTCGATGGCAGCACCGTTGATGTAGCTGGCTTCGTCGCTGGCGAGGAAGGCGTACACGTTGGCGATTTCTTCCGGAGCAGCCATGCGCTTCATCGGCACCTTGTCTTCCATGGCCTGGATCACTTTTTCCGGCATGGCCTTGAGGATCGGAGTGGCCACGAAACCCGGGCACACGGCATTGGCACGGATGCCCTTCTTGCCCAGTTCCTTGGCCCAGGTCTTGACGAAACCGATGACGCCGAACTTGGTGGCGGCATAGTTGGTCTGGCCGAAGTTGCCGTACACGCCCACCACCGAGCTGGCGTTGAGGATGACACCACTGCCCTGCTCGACCATGGTGTCGACCACGGCGCGGGTGCAGTTGTAGACACCCTTGAGGTTGATGTCGATCACCTTGTCGAACTGGTCTTCGGTCATCTTGATCAGTTGGGCATCCTGCACGATGCCGGCGTTGTTCACCAGCACGTCGATGCGGCCGAACTGGCCCTTGAGGCCGCCGACCATGTCGGCGATCTGTGCCTTGTCGGTCACGTTGACGATGTAGCCGACAGCCTGGCCACCGGCGGCCTTGATTTCGGCGACCACTTCGTCAATCGCGCCCTGGTTCAGGTCGCAGACGGCAACAATGGCGCCTTCGCGGGCAAACTTGAGGGCGGTGGCACGGCCAATGCCGCTGGCGGCACCGGTGATGATGGAGACTTTCCCTTGCAAACGCATGCTGATTTCCTTTGGGTTTGTACCGACTCCGCTGCACAGGAGATCCGGAATGGCCGGCAGCGACGAGCATCACGGATTGCTGCAATGCAAAATCCGTAGATAGCCTTGTTCTATTTATGTCATTTACAGGCTCTTTGGCCAGGTGAGCCGACAGAATGTTGCAACGCACCCAAGCGCTGCGGACTATATCCCATACGCCTAAACAGGTCAAAAAACCTTGGGTAATCAACTATCGGGATTGCGACATGGAATCCCGCCAAAAGAACAACCCGCCATCCAGGCGGGTTGTTCGGGCCGGAGCCACGCGGAATTGCAGGATTACAGCAGGCCGCGGCTAGCGAGGTAGTCTTCGTAGTTGCCCATGTAATGCTCGAACCCGCCCTCGCCGTCCAGTTCGATGATCTGGGTGGCCAGCGAGCTGACGAACTGGCGGTCGTGCGACACGAAAATCAGCGTGCCCTTGTACTTTTCCAGCGCCATGTTGAGCGACTCGATCGACTCCATGTCCATGTGGTTGGTCGGTTCGTCCATGATCATGACGTTGGGACGCTCAAGGATCAGCTGGCCATAGAGCATGCGCCCCTTTTCCCCGCCCGAGAGCACGCGCACGCACTTGGTCACGTCGTCGCTGCCGAACAGCAGGCGACCGAGCGTGGCACGCACTACCTGCTCGTCGTCGCCCTCCTGCGTCCACTGGCGCATCCATTCGGCCAGGTCCATGTCGCTGTCGAATGCGGCTTCGTGATCCTGCGCGAAGTAGCCGACCTGGGCCTTTTCCGCCCACTTGATCTGCCCGGCATCCGGGGTCACGCCGGCCGAGAAGGCCGGATTGAAGGCACCAGCGAGAAGCTTAACCAGGGTGGATTTGCCGGCGCCGTTGGGGCCGATGATGGCGATGCGCTGGCCGGCCTCCAGGATGAACGACAGGTTCCGGAACAGCACCTTGTCTTCGTAGGCCTTGGAGATGCCCTGCGCTTCCACGGCTTGCCGGTGCAGCTTCATCTTGTCGTCCATCTCGAAGCGGATGAACGGGTTCTGGCGGGTCGAAGGCTTGACGTCGACCATGTCCCCCTTGAGCTTGTCGACCTGCTTCAGGCGGCTGGTGGCCTGACGGGCCTTGGATTTGTTGGCCGAGAAGCGGGCCACGAATTCCTGCAGTTCCTGGATGCGTTCCTTGGCCTTGGCATTGGACGACAGCTGGCGCTCGCGGGCCTGGGCAGCGGCGAGCATGTAGTCGTCGTAATTGCCCGGGTATACGGTGATGGTGTTGTAGTCGAGATCGGCCATGTGGGTGCACACCGCATTCAGGAAGTGGCGGTCGTGCGAGATGATGATCATGGTCGAGTTGCGCTGGTTGAGCACGTCCTCCAGCCAGCGGATGGTGTTGATGTCGAGGTTGTTGGTCGGCTCGTCCAGCAACAGGATGTCCGGATTGGAGAACAGGGCCTGGGCCAGCAGCACGCGCAGCTTCCAGCCCGGTGCGACTTCGCTCATCGGACCGTTGTGCTGTTCCAGCGGGATGCCCACGCCAAGCAACAGCTCGCCGGCGCGCGCCTCGGCGGTATAACCGTCGTACTCGGCGAACTTGGCCTCCAGCTCGGCCGCATGCATGTAGTCGTCCTCGGTGGCCTCGAGGTTGGCGTAAATCGCGTCACGCTCGCTCATGGCGGCCCACATTTCGGCGTGTCCCTGCAGCACCACGTCGAGTACGCGCTGGTCTTCGTAGGCAAACTGGTCCTGGCGCAGCTTGCCCAGACGCATGCCCGGCTCGACCGACACATTGCCGGAAGTCGGCTCCAGGTCCCCCCCCAGAATCTTCATGAAGGTGGATTTGCCCGAACCATTGGCACCGATCAGGCCGTAGCGGTTGCCTTCGCCAAACTTGACGGAAACATTTTCAAACAGCGGCTTGACGCCGAACTGCATGGTGATATTCGCGGTAGTGATCACGCGGGAAATCCTTGGCTAACAGATTGTCCGGTAAACGGAAAATGGCGGATTCTAGCACAGCCGCAGCAGGCAGGCGGCGAGCGGGACAGTCACGCCCTCCAAAGCCGGCCCTCACTGCCCCGCGAAGCTGGCAGGCCGCCGGCATGACCGGCATGACAGCCTGCGGCAGCATGACCGGCAAACCCGGCCCCCAGCGCATTCACGCTGCATTTGAGGAATTGGGCTACAATCTCCCGCTAAATTTCCATTTTCTTGTTTCGTTCACAGGCACGCACATGCTCACCGGAAGTCTGGTCGCGATTGTGACCCCCATGTTGGAAGACGGCAGTGTTGATTTTGAAGCACTGGACCGTCTGGTCGATTTTCATATCGAGTCGGGCACCAGCGGCATCGTTGCTGTTGGCACGACGGGCGAATCGGCCGCACTCGCGGTCGAAGAGCACCTGCAGGTCGTGGCTGCAGTGGTCAAGCGCGCGGCCGGCCGCATCAAGGTCATCGCCGGCGCCGGCGCCAACTCGACCCACGAAGCCATCGACCTGACGCGCGAATCCCGCCGCCTCGGGGCCGACCAGGTCCTGTCGGTCGTGCCGTATTACAACAAGCCGACGCAGGAAGGCATGTACCGGCACTTCCGCGCCATTGCCGAATCGACCGACATTCCGGTCATCCTTTACAACGTGCCGGGCCGCACCGTGGCCGACATGTGTAACGACACCGTATTGCGTCTGGCCGAAATCCCCAACATCATCGGTCTCAAGGATGCCACTGCCGACCTCGCCCGCTGCTGCGATCTCGTCAAGCGCGCCCCGAAGGATTTCGCCCTTTATACCGGCGACGACGCTACTGCCATGGCCTTCATGCTGTGCGGCGGCCACGGCGTGATTTCGGTGACGGCCAACGTCGCACCGCGCCAGATGGCCGAACTCTGCCGTGCGGCCATCGCCGGTGACGTGCAGGCCGCCCGCCGCATCAACGACCCGCTGCAGGGCCTGCACAAGGACCTGTTCTGCGAGGCCAACCCGATTCCGGTCAAGTGGGCGCTCGAACGCATGGGCCGCATCCCGGCCGGCATCCGCCTGCCCCTGACCCGTCTGAGTGACGCCGGCCAATCCAAGGTCGAAGCTGCACTCAAGGCTGCCAACCTGATCTGATTTCTTACCCAACGGAGTCTGGATGAAATCCCTTCGCCATCTGCTCCCCGTCGTGGCCGTTGCCGGTCTGGCGGCATGCGCCTCGACGTCTGACGACAGCAAGATCGCCTACAAGTCGGCCGAAGCGCCCAAGCGTACGCTGGAAGTGCCGCCCGACCTGACAGCCCCCGAACTGACCAACTCCTATGCCATGCCTGCCGGCGGCGTCAGCGCCAAGCTGATGGCACAACAGCAGGCAGACCAGGCCGGCCAGCAGGCGGCCATTCGCGCCGGCACGGCCCAGGTGGCTACCGCAGCCTCCGACACCGTCCGCCTGGAACGCGCCGGTGGCCAGCGCTGGCTGAGCGTCAGCGGCAAGAGCGCCGAACAGCTGTGGCCGCTGGTCCGCGAATTCTGGCAGGACAACGGTTTCGTGCTGAAGCGCGACGAACCGCAGCTGGGCATCATGGAAACCGACTGGGCGGAAAACCGCGCCAAGATTCCGCAGGACGGCGTGCGCAAGCTCCTGGCCACGGTCGGTCTGGACGGACTCTACGCCACGCCCGAGCGTGACAAGTTCCGAACCCGTTTCGAGCGCAGCCCCAACGGTAATGTCGAGATCTACATCAGCCACCGCGGCATGGTGGAAAGCTTTACCGAAGGCAAGAACGACACCAAATGGCAGCCGCGTGCCGACGATCCGGAACTCGAAGCCGAGTTTCTCGGCCGCCTGATGCTGGCCCTCGGGGTTGATGAAACCAAGGCCAAGCAGGCCAAGGAAGATGCAGCCCAGCCGGTACCGGTGGCCCAACGGCGCGCCCGCATCGAAAACGGAGCAGTCGTCGTCGACGATGCCTTCGACCGTGCATGGCGCCGTACCGGTCTGGCGCTGGACCGTACCGGTCTGGTGGTAGTGGACCGCAACCGCGCTTCCGGTACCTACTTCGTACGTCCGGCCAAGAGCGAAACCGAGAAAGTGGACGAAGGCGGCTTCTGGTCGAGCCTCGCATTCTGGCGCGACAAGGAAGGCAAGACGGCTGCCGAGCAACCGGGTTACCGGATCGTGGTGCAGCAGGTCAGCGACAAGGAAAGCCGTGTCACCGTCCAGGGCGACAAGGGCGAAGCGCTTGACGGCAAGCTGGTCAACGCCATCCTGCCCAAGCTGGAACAGCAATTGCGCTGATGCCTGCCCTTGGTCGTCATGCGCTCGCACGCGACCATCCATGAAAAAAAACGCCAGTCGGTCAGACTGGCGTTTTTCTTGTCCCGGGCAGGGAACCGGCTCAGCCCTTGAACGGGTGCTTGAGCACGATGGTTTCCTCGCGGTCCGGACCGGTCGAGATGATGGCGATCGGTGCACCGCAGAATTCCTCGATGCGCTTGAGGTAGTTCTGGGCATTGACCGGCAGTTCTTCGAACTTCTTGACACCGAAAGTGGTTTCATTCCAGCCCGGCCAGCTTTCGTAAACCGGCTCGCAGGCTGCAACCTTGTCGGCACCGACCGGGAAGATGTCGTATTCGACACCGTCAATGCGGTAACCGACACACAGCTTGATTTCTTCCATGCCGTCCATAACATCGAGCTTGGTCACGCACAGGCCGGACACACCGTTGATCTGGATCGAGCGCTTCAGCAGTGCCGCGTCAAACCAGCCGCAGCGACGCGGACGACCGGTCACTGAACCGAACTCGTTGCCGCGCTGGGCAAGGCCCATGCCGATGTCGTCTTCCAGCTCGGTCGGGAACGGACCGGAACCGACGCGGGTGGTGTAGGCCTTGACGATGCCCAGCACGTATTCGAGCATCTGCGGTGCCACGCCGGCCCCCGGCGCGGCCGCACCGGCCACGCAGTTGGACGAGGTGACAAACGGGTAGGTACCGTGGTCGATGTCCAGCAGGGTTCCCTGGGCGCCTTCAAACAGGATCGACTCACCGGCCTTGTTGAGGTCGTACAGGGTGCGGGAAACGTCGCACACCATCGGCTTGATGCGCTCGGCGTACGCAAGGGTATCGGCCAGCGTCTTCTCGAAGTCGACCGGTGTCTGCTTGAAGTATTCGGTCAGCTGGAAATTGTAATAGGCGAGGTTTTCCTTCAGCTTCTCGGCCAGTTTTCCGGCATTGAAGAGATCCTGCACGCGGATGGCACGACGGGCCACCTTGTCTTCATAGGCCGGGCCGATGCCGCGACCGGTCGTGCCGATCTTGTTGGCACCCTTGGCGGCTTCGCGGGCATGGTCCAGCGCGATGTGGTACGGCAGGATCAGCGGGCAGCTTTCGGAGATCTTCAGGCGGCTGCATACATCGATACCGGCGGCTTCCAGCTCGTCGATTTCCTTCAGCAGCGCTTCGGGCGACAGCACGACACCGTTGCCGATGTAGCAAGTCATGGTCGGATGCAGGATACCGGACGGAATCAGGCGCAGGATGGTCTTCTTGCCGCCGATCACCAGCGTGTGACCGGCATTGTGGCCACCCTGGAAACGCACCACGGCCTTGGCGTGATCCGCCAGCCAGTCAACGATTTTGCCTTTGCCTTCGTCACCCCACTGGGTCCCGACCACGACAACATTCTTGGCCATGTTGTTACCTTTCAAACAGATTTCAGAATTTACGGATGGGCCGGTGCCGCTTCGAGGCTCTGGCCTTCTTCACGGCAGACGAGTTCACGGTCGCAATGCAGATCAGCGGCCGTTTCTCCCAGATAATCGACAACCACCACCTCACCGGCAGCCCGCAGGCGTGCCACTTCGTCAGCCAGCCGGGAGAGATCGGCAGCCCGTACGCGAATGCCTTTGGACGGATGCGTCTGCGGCAGCACGCGGATCATGTCGCGCAGGTCAAGGCTGAAGCCCGTAGCCGGCCGGGCACGGCCGAAGCGGCGCCCGACGTTGTCGTACCGCCCGCCGCGGGCCAGCTCTTCCGCCCAGCCCTCGGCATAAGCGGCAAACATCAGCCCGGTGTGGTAGTGCGTACCGCGCAGTTCAGTCAGGTCAAAGCTGATGCGGGCGCGGGAAGCAAAGATCTGTGCCAGCCGCTCGAGATCGTCCAGGGCCGCCCGGATGCCTGGCAGACCCGGCAGACGGGCTCGCGCCTTGCCGATGGCCTCGGGGCCATACAGGTCAACCAGATGGCGAAAGGCCGAGCAGAACGGCTCGCGCACGTCGGCGGTCAGCGCTTCGACCGAAGCGCGATCCTTGGCCTGCAAGGCAGCAAACAGTGCCTGCTCGGTTTCACCATCCAACTGGGCTTCGCGCACCAGCGCGCGGTATACCCCCAAGTGCCCCAGGTCGAGCGTGACGGCATCAATACCCACGCCGGCCAGGGTCGACAGCATCAGTTCAATGATTTCGATGTCGGCCGCCAGGTCATAACAGCCATACAGCTCGGCACCGACCTGCAACGGTTCGCGCGAGCGCATCAGTCCGCTGGCCCGGGTATGTACCACACTGCCGGCATAGCACAGGCGTGTCACGCCCTGCCGGTGAGCCAGCAGGTGTGCGTCAATCCGTGCCACCTGCGGCGTCATGTCTGCACGCAAACCCAGCTGGCGACCGGAAAGCTGGTCGTCCAGCTTGAAGGTCTGCATGTCCAGCGCCGGGTCGGCATTGGTCAACAGCGAGTCGGTATATTCGATCAGCGGTGGACTTACGAGTTCGTAACCATAACGGCGGAACCGTTCGAGCATCGCGGCTTTGGCCGACTCCAGCTGCCGCGCCGTGGCGGGCAATATGTCGGCTATGTGTTCGGGAAGCAGCCAGTTGTGCATGTATTTTCGTAAAACGTAATAAAGGCGGGGGGTTACCCCGCCTTGTCAGGTTTGCAGCCCACCCGAATTACTGCTTCGGTGCCACCGGGCCACGTGCCTTGGGATCTTGCAGGTACTTGAAGAAAGCCGAGCTTGGGTCAAGTACCAACAGATCGTTCTTGGAATCAAACGACTTCTTGTAAGCGTCCATGCTGCGGTAGAAGGCGTAAAACTCCGGACTCTTGCCAAAGGCTTCGGCATAGATCGCACCGGCCTTGGCGTCCCCCGCCCCCTTGATTTCCTGGGCCTGCTTGTAGGCATTGGCCAGGACCACTTCGCGCTCCTTGTCGGCTTCGGCACGGATCCGCTCGGCATCAGCCGCCCCCTCGCTGCGCAGCTGGTTGGCAACCGTCAGACGCTCGGACCGCATGCGGTCATAGATCGACTGGGAGATTTTATCCGGAAAATCCACGCGCTTTAAGCGGACATCGACAATTTGTACGCCTATTTTGCGCGCATCCTGGTCGGCACGCTGGCGAACCACGTCCAGAATGGCCGCCCGCTGGATGGCAATCACGTCCTCGACCGTCTTCTGGCCGAACTCGGCCCGCAGGCCGTCGTTGACCTGCTGGCGCAGACGGGTCACGGCAGCGGCTTCGTTGCCACCGACAGCCTTGTAGAACTGCTCGACGTCGGTAATCCGCCATTTGACGAAGCTGTTGACCAGCAGGTTCATCTTTTCGCGGGTGTTGAACAGCTCGGGATTATCCGGGTCAATGGTCTGGATGCGACGGTCAAAGAAGCGCACGTTCTGCAGGAACGGGACCTTGAAATGGACACCCGGGTTGTTGGCAATGCGCACGACCTCGCCAAACTGGAACACCAGCGCACTCTGGCGCGGCCCCACAATGTAAAACGACATGCTGACCAGGATCAGCACGGCCCCCAGGGCGACGAGTTTCGGAATCAGGCGTTCCATTACTGGCCTCCCTGCAGGTTGCGACCGCCACGTTCAGCGCGTTCGGTAGGCCGGCCGTTGGCAGACGGCGTCACCACCCGGACCGGAGGTTCGGATGCAAGCGGCGGCGTGTCAGCCTGTGCGGCAGGTGCCGATACAGTACCGGACGAAGGCTTTTTGTTGATGTCCATCAGTTTGTCAAACGGCAGATAGAGCAGGTTTTGACCATTCTTGCCATCCACCAGCACCTTGGTCGTGTTTTGCAGGATCTGCTGCATGGTGTCGATATACAGGCGGTCACGCATTACGACCGGAGCCTTCTGGTATTCACCCAGCACGGCCTTGAAGCGCGAGGCCTCGCCTTCGGCGCTGGCCACCACCCGCTGGCTGTAACCCTGGGCTTCTTCGATCAGGCGGGCAGCCATACCGGTTGCACGCGGAACGACATCGTTGGCGTAGGCCTGTGCCTCGTTGCGGGATTTTTCCTTGTCCTGTCCGGCCTTGACGGCATCTTCGAATGCAGCCTGCACCTGGTCGGGCGGCTGGACGTTGTTGATGTTGACCTTGATCACACGCAGCCCCATGCCATACAGGTCCAGGATTTTCTGGATCAGCGTCTGGGTATCGCTGGCGATTTTGGTACGGCCTTCATTCAGGACAAAATCGATCTTGTTCTGGCCGACCACCTGGCTGATGGCCGACTCGGTCACCGACTTGACGATGCCCTGGCCACCCGGCTCGGTGTAGACGTTGTTGAACAGGAATGCGCGGGCATCCTGCACGTCATACTGCACCGACAGCTGGACATCGACGATGTTGAGGTCTTCGGTCAGCATCAGCGATTCGTCGGGCATCCGGTTCTTGGCATTGCCGCGATAGCCAACTTCGACCGAACGCACTTCGGTCATGTTGACGATCTCGACTTTCTCGAACGGATAGGGAATGTGCCATTGCAGGCCGGCAGTTGCTGTCCGGTCGTAGCTGCCCAGACGCAGGACCACGGCCTCTTCCCGTGCATCGACCACAAAGAAGCCGCTGCCGAGCCACAAGGCTGCCAGCACGCCCACCAGAGCGATGGCTCCGCCCTTGATGCCGCGCGGCGAAGGGGAAGGTACCGCAGGACCGCCAGACGGGCCATTGCCTTTGCCGCCGCCCAGCAGGCGGGACAGTTTCTGGTTCAGCCGGCGAAAGAGTTCGTCGAGATCGGGCGGTCCGTCTCCGCGTCGACCTCCGCCCCATTGCGGGTCGTTTTGTGCCATGGATCAGTGTCCCGGTTCTTGGTTTGATACGCTGTCAGTATGTGGGTATGTCAGCGCGTTCGACAAGCGCCTGACGGAGAAGGTCCAGACCTTCGCCCTTCAGCGCAGAAAGACGTACAGCCACGATTCGTCCGGTTTCGTCCCGCTCGATCGCGGGAGACAGCCCCTTCAGGTCGCACTTGTTCCAGATGATCAGCTGGTCGATGCCATCAGCCTCGATTTCCTTGAGAACCTTGTTGACCTCGGCCAGCTGGGTTTCACGGGTGTCGCTGGCGCAGTCGACCACATGCAAAAGGAGGTCGGCCCGCACGGTTTCCTCAAGGGTGGCCTTGAAGGCCTCCACCAGAGAGTGCGGCAAATCCCGGATGAAACCGACCGTATCAGACAGCACCACACTTAGCTGCTCGTTAAGGTACAGGCGACGACTGGTCGTATCCAGCGTGGCAAATAGCTGGTCGGCAGCATAGGCACGCGCCTTGGTGAGCGCATTGAAGAGAGTCGATTTGCCGGCATTGGTATAGCCCACGATCGATACGCTGAATACGCCGCCACGCTCGCGACTGCGTCGCTGTACATGACGCTGACGCTCGAGTTTTGCCAGACGTTCCTTCAGCAGGCGTACCCGGTTGCCCAGCAGCCGGCGGTCGGTTTCCAGCTGGGTTTCGCCAGGGCCACGCAGGCCGATACCACCTTTTTGCCGCTCGAGGTGGGTCCATCCTCGCACCAGACGCGTGGACAGGTATTCAAGCTGGGCCAGTTCGACCTGCAACTTGCCCTCATGGCTGCGTGCACGCTGGGCAAATATGTCAAGGATCAGACTGGTGCGGTCTACGACACGACATTCCAGCGCACGCTCAAGGTTGCGCTGCTGGGCCGGGGAAAGAGCATGATTGAAAATCACCACATTGGCGTCGTGCGTCTTGCACGCCATGGCGATTTCTTCAACCTTGCCCTTGCCGGCAAACAGTGCCGCATCTGGCCTTTGCCGCTTGGCCAGCACGACGTCCAGCACAGCAACGCCCGCGCCCTTGACGAGTTCGACGCATTCTTCAACGCTTTCGGCAAAATCAGGCTCACCGAAATTCAGGCATACAACGACCGCTTGGTCACCAAAATCAGGACGATCAAACACGTATGGGATCAACCCCGCAGACAGGGAAAGTGGCGATGGCGCATGCGCTCACCGCCACGTTTTCAGGTTCGGACATCAAATCTCGGCAGTACCGGCAGCCGGCGCCGGGTGCTCATGCGGCACCTGGACCGGGCGGGCCGGAACCACGGTGGAAATGGCGTGCTTGTACACCATTTGCGTCACGGTATTCTTCAGCAGCACAACATACTGGTCGAACGACTCGATCTGGCCTTGCAGCTTGATGCCGTTGACCAGATAGATCGAAACCGGAACGTGTTCCTTGCGCAGAATGTTGAGGAAGGGATCCTGAAGCATTTGCCCTTTTGCGCTCATTTTTTAATCTCCGAATTCAGTTATGAAATGTTGTAATTCGCTCGGGATAGCGTCTAGTTTTTTCTACGCGGAAAATCGCCGGGTCGCCACTTATTTTTGTCGTCCGTAGCGCACGGCCTTGGGCTTGGTACGCGACTTCACCGGAGCAGGCCGCTCGGCATAAGGGTTGTCCGTCGATTTGTACTGTACGCGCAGCGGTGTTCCTTCCAGCTTGAACATGCGACGGAAGCTGTGCTCAAGATATCGGGTATAGCTGTCGGGAAGCTTATCGAGCGCATTGCCGTGCACGACCACAACCGGTGGATTCATCCCGCCCTGGTGGGCGTAGCGCATCTTCGGACGAATCAGCCCCATCATCGGTGGCGCCTGGCGTTCGATGGCCACCTGCAAGGCGCGGGTCAACTTCGGTGTCGGCATCTTGATCATCGCAGCGTGGTATGCCTGATCGATCGACTTGAACAGATCGGCCACACCCTGCCCCTTCAGGGCCGAGATGTAGTGATACTTGGCAAACTCAAGGAAATGCAGTTTGCGGGCAATGCTGCGCTTGATGTTGATGCGCTGCTCTTCGTCGCAGTCATCCCATTTGTTGACTGCCACTACCAGCGCCCGCCCGGCTTCCAGCGCAAATCCGGCCAGCGTTGCATCCTGGTCGGACACGTCCAGCGCCGCATCCAGCACCAGCACGCACACATTGGCGTCCTCGATGGCCTGCAACGTCTTGACGACGGAAAACTTCTCGATCGATTCGTCGATCTTGGCCCGCCGACGGACACCGGCTGTATCGATAATGGTGTAGGTCTTGCCTTCGCGCTCAAAATCGATATAGATCGAGTCGCGCGTCGTACCAGGATGGTCAAAAGCGATGACGCGTTCCTCACCCAGGATGGCATTCACCAGCGTCGACTTGCCTACATTGGGGCGACCGATGATGGCGAACTTGGGATGGCGGCTGGTTTCTTCTTCCGATTCGTCCGGAAACGGTGCCAGCACTTCGTCCATCAGCTCGCGCACACCTTCGCCATGTGCACCGGAGATGCTCCACGGCTCGTCCAGCCCCAGTTCGTAGAACTCGGCCACCACCATGGCGCGGCTCATGCCTTCGGCCTTGTTCACCACCAGGAATACCGGCCGGCCGATCTGGCGCAACTGGTTGGCGATGATCTTGTCCTGAGGCGTCAGGCCGGCCCGGGCGTCCACGAGGAAAATGACTGCGTCAGCCTCGTCCACGGCCTGCAGGGTCTGCCGTGCCATCTCGTGCATGATCCCGCTGTCAACCACCGGCTCGAAGCCGCCGGTATCCACAACCAGATACGGTTTGCCGCCGACCCGGCCATGGCCGTAATGGCGGTCGCGGGTCAGGCCCGGCTGGTCCGCGACCAGCGCATCGCGCGAGCGGGTCAGCCGGTTGAAGAGGGTCGATTTGCCGACATTGGGCCGGCCGACCAGAACTACGGTTGGTTTCACAATAATCAAAGTCCCAGTTGGGCAAGTCGCCCGTCACCCTGCACCACCAAGGCATTGCCGGCAGCGACCGGCTCTCCGGTCACACCGGTACGGGTGCGGGCAAGCAGGTCGCCCGATTCATTCGAGAGCAGATGGGCCCAGCCTTCGCCATCGGTCACGACGACAAAGCGGCCCAGCATGGCCGGACCGCTGACGGTCCGCCACTTGAGTCCTGGTTGTTGCCATACGGTCTTGCCGTCAGTCCGGCTGAATGCCCAGACCGTACCGTCTTCGGCCGTCACGTAGACATTGGCGGCATCCAGTGCCACCGGGCGGCTGGACGATACCTCGCGCGACCACATCGGTGCGGCAGACCGGGCGTCAAAGCAGGTTAGCCGCCCTTGATAGGCCACTGCACAAATCTGGCCGCGGTCAAACACTGGCGGGCTGGCTACATCGACCACCCGGTCGATTTCGGTGGCTCCGCGTGCCAGTGCCACATTGGCATCCCACAGCAGGTCACCGCTGGCGAGGTTGAGCACCGACAGCTTGCCGCCCGATTCACCGACCAGCACCACTTCCGAGCCCACCAGCGCAGTATTGCCACTGGAACGTACGGTCAGGGCCGGCTGCGGTCGCAGGTAAACCCACAGCTGCTGGCCGCTGGCAAAATCAAATGCGGTGACATGGCCGTCAACCGTCCGCACGATGACGGTCTTGCCATCGGTCTGCGGCGTTTCCAGCGCCTGGCTGGACAGCCGGACTTTCCAGCGCGGCTCACCCGACGTGGTGATCGACACCAGTTCACCCTGCCGGGTCGTGGCCAGCAGGCGACCATCCTGGACAGTGACACCGGCTGTCAGCGGTGCCTTGAAATCCACCCGCCCGGCATCCCGCCCGGTCGTGGCATCCACGATGCTGACCCGCCCGCTGGCATCTGCAGCAAAAATCCGCGTGCCATCATACGCGGGCCGGAAGGCATACCCCTCGGCATCGCCGACCGACGCGGTCCATTGCGTCTTGAGCGGTACCAGGGACTGCTGCATCGGGGCCAGCGGCGTCGGCTCCGGTTTGCTGCTGCTACCGCTGAACCACGAGGCACACCCGGTCAGGCCAAGGGCCAGACCGGCAGCAAGGGACAGCGAGGTCAGACGCAGGCGGGTCATCATTTATTGTTCTCCTCCGAGAGCATCCAGCTTGACGTTCAGGAGCGCCTGTTGCGGAGCATCCGGCGCCAGTTTGGCGATGGCCTCCTGATAAGCGACACGCGCCCCCTGGCGGTCCCCCTTGACCAGCAAGGCATCACCCTTCAATTCCAGTTGCTGCGGCAGGAATGTGGCATCGATCGGCCTGGCCAGCTCGGCCAGCGCAGCATCGGTCTGCCCTGCATCCAGTTGCAGCCCGGCCAGCCGCAGCTGCGCCACGGCCTTGACTGCCGGCTCGGCTGCATTGCCGGCAACCCAGCGCAATTCCTGCTCGGCCGTCTTGGTGTCTCCCTTGTCAAAGGCAACCCGGGCTGCCAGCAGGCTGGCCCGTGCGGCATAGCCGGACTTCGGATAAGCATCCTGCAGTGCCTTGGCACTGGCTACCAGCTTGCCTGCATCGCCTTCGGTCACGGCCGTTTCCACCGGGGCATACAGCAGTGCGGCCTGTTCGGCCTGATGGCTGCGGTAATACTTCCAGCCCTGATAACCGAGATAGCCCAGCGCCACCACGATGACCGCCAGGCTGATCCATTTGCCCCATTGCTGCCAGAACGCCTTGGCGGCGTCGATCTGTTCCTGTTCCTGCAAGTCGAAAGCCATGCTCTCCCCTTAGGCCATGCGGCCAGCCAGATGGCTGACAATGTCGGTACGGACAACGGTCTGCTGCTCGGTACCGTCGCGCAGCGGCTTGACCGCTACCTGCTGCTGGCGAATTTCGTTTTCACCCACCACCAGCGCCCAGCGGGCACCGCTCTGGTCGGCCTTTTTCATCTGCGACTTGAAGCTGGCCTCACCCAGATGCTGGATGACCGACAGGCCGGCAGCCCGCAGGTCCTGCGCCAGTTGCATGGCGTAGACCGGTGCTCCCTCGCCCTGCTGGACAATGTAGACATCTGCCGCCTTGCGGGCGGGCAGCAAGTCCTTGTCAGCCAGCAGCAACAGCACGCGCTCCATTCCCATGCCAAAGCCGATACCCGGGGCGGGCTTGCCGCCGATCTGCTCGGTCAGGCCGTCGTAACGCCCGCCGGCACAAACCGTGCCCTGGGCGCCCAGCTCGGTGGTCACCCACTCGAACACCGATTGGTTGTAGTAGTCGAGCCCGCGCACCAGACGGGGGTTTTCCACATAGCGGATGCCCACGGCCTCGATCATGGCTTTCCAGCCGTCGTAGTGGGCCCGCGACTCGGCTCCCAGGTAGTCGATCAGGCGCGGTGCCTGGTTGGCCATGTCCTGCATGGCCGGATTCTTGGTATCCAGCACCCGTAACGGGTTGGTATACAGGCGCCGCTTGCCGTCCTCGTCGAGGATGTCGACATGGCCTTCCAGATATTTGATCAGCGCCTCACGATGGGCCGCACGTTCTTCCTTGTTACCCAGCGTATTGATTTCCAGCTGTACGAAATCGCTGATGCCCAGACGCTTCCACAGGTCGGCGGTCATCAGGATGATTTCGGCATCGATGTCCGGCCCGGCGAAGCCAAGTGCTTCGATGCCGATCTGGTGGAACTGGCGGTAGCGACCTTTTTGCGGACGCTCGTGCCGGAACATCGGCCCCGTATACCAGAGCTTCTGGGTGGTGTTGTAAAGCAGGTTGTGCTCGACTACCGCGCGCAGGGTACCGGCCGTACCTTCCGGACGCAGCGTCAGGCTGTCGCCGTTCAGGCTGTCGGTAAAGGTGTACATTTCCTTCTCGACGATGTCGGTCACTTCACCGATCGAGCGGATGAACAGCGGTGTTGATTCAACGATCGGCGTACGGATGTTCTGGTAGCCATAGTCGGCCAGCAGCCCGCGCAGCACGCCTTCAAAGTATTCCCACTGGTGCGATTCGGCCGGCAGGATGTCGTTCATCCCGCGGATCGCCTGTATTTTTTCTGCCATGGATTCGCTTCACTCTGTCATGCAGGCACCGTCATGGCTGCCAGCCTGGCAGCAAACGGTGCCGGTTTTTGGCACAAGGGTACCATGCCCGCCCCTTCCGGCGCTGCGGGCATGCTTTCAGGCCAGTGTCAGGCCGGCCTGACCGCAATCACGCGGCGGCGTTTTGCGCCCCCTTCACCGTAGTTTTTGCGGACATAGGCATCAACGATGGCCTGGAACTCCTCCGCGATGCGTTCCCCTTTGAGGGTGACGGTCTTTTCACCGTCTACATACACCGGAGCCACGGGCACCTCGCCCGTGCCAGGCAGGCTGATGCCGACATCAGCCAGCTTGCTTTCTCCCGGCCCGTTGACCACACATCCCATTACTGCCACGTTGAGCATTTCCACGCCGGGATACTCGGCCCGCCACAGCGGCATCTGCTCGCGCAGATAACCCTGGATGCGTTGCGCCAGCTCCTGGAAAAACGTGGACGTCGTCCGGCCGCAACCCGGACAGGCCGTCACCAGAGGAGTAAAAGAGCGGATCCCCATGGTCTGGAGGATTTCCTGCGCCACCACCACTTCCTTGGTGCGGGATTCTCCCGGCTCCGGTGTCAGGGATACGCGGATGGTGTCGCCAATGCCTTCCTGCAACAGTACGGACAGCGCAGCCGTCGAAGCCACGATCCCCTTGGAGCCCATGCCGGCTTCGGTCAGCCCCAGGTGCAGGGCGTAATCGCAACGGCGGGCCAGTTCGCGGTAAACGGCAATCAGGTCCTGCACATGGCTGACCTTGCACGACAGGATGACCTGGTCCGGACTCAGGCCCAGCCCGACAGCCTTTTCGGCATTGTCGAGCGCCGAGATGATCAGCGCTTCACGCATGATGGCTTCGGCCGGCAACGGATGAGGACGCCGGGCATTTTCATCCATCAGCCGGTTGGCCAAGGTCTGGTCAAGGCTGCCCCAGTTGACGCCGATGCGCACGGCCTTGTCGTATTCGATGGCCTGCCGGATCATGAAGGCGAACTTGTCGTCACCCTTGGCACCCTTGCCGACATTGCCGGGATTGATGCGGTACTTGGCCAGTGCCCGGGCGCAATCCGGGTAATCGCGCAGCAGGCGGTCGCCGTTGAAGTGGAAATCGCCCACCAGCGGGGCCGTGCAGCCCATGTCGTCCAGCCGCTGGCGGATTTCCGCCACGCGCGCGGCGGCCTCCGGCGAATTCACCGTGATGCGCACCACCTCGCTGCCGGCCTGCCACAGGTCGAATACCTGCAAGGCAGTCGCTGCGGCATCGGCCGTATCGGTATTGGTCATCGACTGCACGACGACCGGAGCCGTCCCGCCCATCAGCACATGGCCAATGCGTGCCTGACGGCAGACACGGCGGCCCGGACCCGTGGAACTCATGTGATTACTCAAGCGTCAGTTTGGCCGTGCTGCCTTTGGTCTTGCTGGCAAGATCCACCGGCTGGCCGTTGAAGAACAGTTGTGCATGCTGGGCATTGCCGATCACGATCCGGTACGGCGGCTTGCCGCTGACGCTGCGTTCGCTGCCGGCGGTCACTTCGCCGTAGACCAGCTTGTCGTCATTGGCATCGGTAATCGACACCCAGGCATTCTGCCTGGCTTGCACACGAATGCCGGCAGCTGCGCTGTCGGTCGTGGTGGGCCTGGCAGTATCCACGCTGGCCGGTGTACTGGCAGCAGGTGCCGGAGCCGGTTCAGCCGGCGCTGCGGCCGGTTCTGCTGGTGCCGGGGCTGCCGGTTCGGTCACGGCGGCCTCGACCTGCGGATCAGCGGCTTCTTCGGTCGGCGGCGCCGGCTCGGCTTCGGCCGTGGCCTCGGACGGAACCAGGGCAGCCTGCGGCATGGACGGCTGGCGGATGGCTCCGAACAGCGCCCAGCCGGCCGCACCGATGGCTGCCAGCAGCACCAGTCCGCCGATCAGCCGGCCACTACCGCGCTTGCTGCTGCCGGGCGCCGGGCGCTGCGGCATTTCCGGTTGAGGCTCGACCGGAGCCACAGGTTCCGGATGGGCTGCCACGGCGGTACTGGGCAGGTTCTGGTCCATCCAGGCCAGCAGCGGCACCGGGTCCAGGCCGAGAAACCTGGCGTAGTTGCGCACGAATCCCCGGGCAAAGGTCGGGCCGGGCAAACGGTCGTAGGCATCAGCCTCGATGGCCTCGATCTGCTTGCGCGAGAGCTTGATCTGGTCTGCGACTTCCTGGATGGAAATGCCGCGCTTGATACGCTCGTTGGACAGCACCACCCCCGCTGACTGAAGCGGAGAACTGGGTTGCGGATTGACTTCGCTGCTCATTCGAATCTGTCGCCTGCTGGGTATGAGGGTGAGGGGCGGCGGCATCCGGCCGCCCTGCGCTTCACTCGCACAAGGGCGAGCCAAACATCATGAAATGCTGAAGGATAACCGCGATCGCGCCGGCACGCAGCCCCCTCGCGGGAAGTTGGTGCTAGACGCCGGCCTCTGTGCTGCCGCCCTTGTCGAGCCAGCGCACCTTGCGCTGGGTCTTGTCCTGCACCTGTCCGGCCAGTTGCCCGCAGGCCGCGTCGATGTCCTCACCCCGGGTCTTGCGTACGGTGGTGATGTAACCGGCCTCGGCCAGAATATCGCGGAAGGCGCGCACGGCATTGTTGCTGGCACGACCGTAGCCGGAATTCGGGAACGGGTTGAACGGGATCAGGTTGAACTTGCACGGCACGTCGCGCACCAGCGCCACCAGTTCGCGGGCGTGTTCGGGACGGTCGTTGATCTGGTCGAGCATCACGTATTCGAACGTGACAAAGTCGCGCGGGGCTTTTTCCAGATATCGCTCGCATGCCGCCAGCAGTTCGCGCAGCGGATACTTTTTGTTGATCGGCACGATCTCGTCGCGGATGCGGTCGTTCGGCGCATGCAGGCTCACGGCCAGCGCCACCGGACAATCCTCGCGCAGGCGGTCCATCGCCGGCACCAGCCCGGAGGTCGACAGCGTGACCCGGCGGCGCGACAGGCCGTAGCCGTGGTCGTCGAGCATGATGCGCATGGCCGCCACCACGTTGTCGTAGTTGGCCAGCGGTTCGCCCATGCCCATCATCACCACATTGGAGATGACGCGTTCGTTCTTCGGCGTCACCCCCATCGATTTGTTCGCCCACCACAGCTGGCCGATGATCTCGGCGGTGCTGAGGTTGCGGTTAAAGCCCTGGCGGCCGGTCGAGCAGAAGGTGCATTCCAGTGCGCAGCCGACCTGGCTCGACACGCACAGCGTGCCGCGGTCGTCTTCGGGAATGAACACGGTTTCCACCCCGTTGCCGGTGCCGACATCCAGCAGCCACTTGCGGGTGCCATCGCTCGACGCCTGTTCCAGCATCAGGCTGGGCACGGTGACAGTGGCAGTGTCGTGCAGCTTGGCACGCAGCGATTTGGCCAGATCGGTCATGGCATCAAAATCGTTTTGCCCCATCTGGTGCATCCAGCGCATGACCTGTTTGGCGCGGAAAGGCTTTTCGCCCATGGCAGCAAAATGTTCGGTCAGGGCCGGCAGGGTAAAGTCGAGCAGGTTGGTCTTCATACACACACTTCGGAATCAAAGCGCGCCGGTCGCGGGACCGGCGCGGTTCAGGACAGGCCTGAGTGAAATCAGCGCGGGCAGACTTCGGTAGCGGAGAAGAAGTAGGCGATTTCGATCGCGGCGTTCTCGAGGCTGTCCGAACCATGCACGGCGTTGGCGTCGATCGACTCGGCGAAGTCGGCGCGGATGGTGCCGGCGTCAGCTTTCTTCGGATCGGTGGCGCCCATCAGTTCGCGGTTCTTCAGCACGGCGTTTTCGCCTTCCAGCACCTGCACCATCACCGGGCCGGAGATCATGAACTCGACCAGATCGTTGAAGAACGGACGCTCTTTGTGCACGGCGTAGAAGCCTTCGGCTTCACGGCGCGACAGGTGCTTCATCTTGGCAGCAACGATTTTCAGACCGTTGGATTCGAAGCGATCATAGATCTTGCCGATCACGTTCTTGGCCACGGCGTCCGGCTTGACGATTGACAGGGTGCGTTCGATTGCCATAAAAACCTCCAGAGAGTTGGGATGCAAAACCTCTACCGCCGGACAAAGCATCCAGCGGTAAACCGGGCATTCTAACAGCCTTGTTGCTTCGCCGTCCTTACCGACCCATTACGTTACGGCCAGTCCATGACCTCATCCAACGAGCCGCAGAGCCCCGAAGAATCATCCCCGCGTTCGCGCCGCCCCCTCCTGATGGCCGCCGCCGCCGTCGTGGTTGCCCTCCTGGGCTGGGCTATCTACCAGTCCGGCAACGAGCCCGAGCCGGCACGCAGCGTGCCGACCATTGCTCCCAGCGTCAGCGGCAAGATTGCCGAGGCCCCGGCTCCGGCTGCCGACGCCCCGCCAGCCGGCCAGACGCCTGCCACCACGGCCGAACCGGAACCTGCCCCCAGTCCGGCCGCCACCACAGAACCAGCTTCCAGGTTGCCTCATGGCCCGGCACCGGCCTCCAAGCCTGCGGCCGCTCCGGCGCCGGCCAGGACCGCCAAAGAACCGGCGGCAAATCCGGCTCCGGCGACCAAGGCAACAGCTGCACGGCCTGAGCCCGCTCCGGCTGCCCCGGCACGCTCGGTGGTCATGAAACAGGAAGCCCCGCCGCCGGTTGCTGCCGCTCCGGCCGAGGCCCAGCCTGCGGGCACGTCCAAGGGCTATCGCGTACAGCTGGGCCTGTTCAGCAACCTTGGCAACGCCACGGCACTGATCCAGCGCCTCAAAGCCGCCGACATTCCGGTCCGTAGTGAAACCCGGGTATCGGTCGGCCCGTTCCAGACGCGTGCCGAAGCCGAAGAAGCCATGCAGAAACTCAAGGACATGGGACTGTCACCGATGCTGGCCGCCAACGGCGGCTGACGGCCGACGACCCGCCCTAGCGCTCATGGTCGCATGAGCGCCGGCCGCAAAGCCGGGTCTGTCCGGCGCCTTGCAGTCACCTTCCGCTGCTTCCGCACCAACAATACAGGGCGCGTATATCGCACCCTGTATTACATGCAAGATACCCCGGTCTCTCGGGCCCGGCTCAGGCTGCCGGCTCGCTTTCCTCGGCCAGCCGGTGCGCCAGCGCCAGATAGGCGCTGGACTGCATTTCGGTCAGCCGGCTTGCCGTGCGGAAAAACTCGCTGGCCTGTACGCCTTCGGTGTAGAGCAGGTCTGCCTCGACCTCGGCAGAGATCACCAGCTTGACCCGGCTGTCGTAGAACACGTCCACCAGCCAGGTCAGCCGGCGCGCCTCGCTGGCCTGACGGCTGCCCAGACGCGGAATGTCCGACAGGAACACCGTGTGATATTCACGGGCAAGTTCAACGTAATCGGTCTGCGCCCGCGGCCCGCCGCACAGCTCCCGGAAATCGAACCAGATCGCGCCGGGTACGTGACGGCGGCACCGGAGCGGCCGCCCCAGTATCTCGATGGTGCGCGGCTGGCTGGCGCCATGCGCCAGCCGCTGCCAGATGGCCTCCATCTTGTCGTCGGCACCTGCCAGCGGCGTGATGTAGAGCGGCTCTCGTGTCAGCTCGCGCAGGCGGTAATCCTGGCCGCCGTCGACATTGACCACGGTCAGCCAGTGCTGCATCAGCGCGATCGTCGGCAGGAAGTTCAGCCGCTGCAAACCGTTGGGGTACAGCCCGTCCGGCGGGTAATTCGAGGTCATGACGAACACCACGCCACGCTCGAACAGTTCCTTGAGCAAGCGCCCCAGGATCATGGCGTCGGCGATGTCCGACACGTGGAACTCGTCGAAGCACAACAGCCGGGTACGGGCGGCGATCCGCTCGGCCACGGTCACCAGCGGATCGGTCGCGCTGGTCAGGGTCTTGAGTTCGTTGTGGACTTCCATCATGAAGTGATGAAAGTGGATGCGCCGCTTGCGCCGGTACGGCACACAGGCAAAAAACGCATCCATCAGGAAGCTTTTGCCACGCCCGACGCCGCCCCAGAAATACAGGCCACGCGGCACATCGGGACTGCGCAGGCTTTTGCCCAGAAAACGGCCGCGCTTGCGCTTGAACAGCAGCAGCTGCTGGTAGAGGGTTTCCAGATGGGCGATGGCCTGCGCCTGCGCCGGGTCATGAAAAAAACCGTCAGCGCCAGCAAGCTGGTCGTACCACGCCTGTGGCGACAGGCTGGCATTCTGGCCCGGAGAAAAGACATGCTGCGACATGCAAAATCCATGTGGCGGTGCAAAAACGGCACTCTAACACAAGCGGCTACGGCCACTGACCACCAATGAAAAACGGCAGGCCTGATTGCCTGCCGTCCATCATTTCATGCCAGCCAGCGGGATTCAGATGCCACGCAGCAGCTCGTTGATGCCGACCTTGCCGCGGGTCTTGGCATCCACCTTCTTGACGATCACGGCGCAGTACAGACTGTAGCTGCCATCCTTCGACGGCAGGTTGCCGCTGACTACCACCGAACCGGCCGGTACACGGCCGTAGCTGACCTCGCCGGTTTCGCGATCGAAAATCCTGGTGCTCTGGCCGATGTAAACGCCCATCGAGATCACCGAGCCTTCTTCCACGATCACGCCTTCGACGATTTCCGAGCGGGCACCGATAAAGCAGTTGTCCTCGATGATGGTCGGGTTGGCCTGCAACGGCTCCAGCACGCCACCAATGCCCACGCCACCGGAAAGGTGCACGTTCTTGCCGATCTGGGCGCAGCTGCCCACGGTCGCCCAGGTGTCCACCATGGTGCCTTCGTCCACGAAAGCACCGATATTGACGAAGCTCGGCATCAGCACGGTGTTTTTGGCAATGTAAGAGCCCTTGCGCACCACTGCACCGGGTACGGTGCGGAAACCGGCGGCCTGGAAGCGGGCGGCGTCCCAGTCGGCGAACTTGGTGTCCACCTTGTCGAAATAACGGCTAACGCCATCGTCCAGCACGGCATTGTCACGAATGCGGAACGACAGCAGCACGGCCTTTTTCAGCCACTGGTGCGTCACCCATTCACCGGCAATCTTCTCGGCCACGCGCAGACGGCCGGCGTCGATGTCGGCAATCACGGCATCAATGGCGGCCTTGGTTTCCGGCGTCACGGTTGCCGGAGTGATGTCGGCACGGCGCTCGAAAGCGTCTTCGATCAGGGCTTGGATCGGAGTCATGAATCTACCTTTAAAAACGAATGAAAACAGAAAAATTCAGTTGCGGGTACGCACACAGTCAACCACGCGCCACGCGGCTTCAACACAGGCTTCGAGCGGCGCGACCAGTGCGATGCGCACATAGCCGGCTCCCGGATTGACGCCATGCGCCGTGCGCGCCAGAAAACTGCCCGGCAGCACAGTCACGTGATAGCGGGCGAACAGGTCGCGGGCAAAGGCAATGTCGTCCCCACCGGGCACCCGCGCCCACAGGTAGAAGCCGGCCTGCGGCAGGGCGACATCCAGCGCCTTGCCGACGATCGGCAGCACGGCGGCAAACTTGTCGGCGTAGCGCTGGCGATTGTCGGCCACATGCGCCTCGTCCTGCCACGCTGCACGGCTGGCAGCCTGCACGACGGCCGACATGGCACTGCCGTGATAGGTGCGGTAGAGCAGGAATTTTGCCAGCACCTCCGCATCACCGCAGACAAAACCGGAACGCAGTCCGGGAGCATTGGAACGCTTGGAGAGACTGGTGAACATCACCAGGTTGCGATAGTCGCTGCGCCCCAGCCGGACCGCAGCCTCCAGCCCGCCCAGGGGCGGCGCATCGAACCAGATTTCCGAATAGCACTCGTCCGAGGCAATGACGAAGCCGTAGCGGTCCGACAGCTCGAACAACAGCCGCCAGTCCTCCAGCGTCATCACCGCGCCGGTCGGGTTACCGGGGCTGCATGCATACACCAGCTGCGTGCGGGCCCACACTTCAGCAGGTACGGACGACCAGTCGGGCTTGAAACCGTTTTCCGCCGTGCAATTGACGTAATACGGCTCGGCACCGGCCAGCAGCGCCGCCCCTTCGTAGATCTGGTAGAACGGGTTGGGCGACACCACCACCGGTGTTCCGTGGCTGGCATCCACCACGGCCTGTGCCAGTGAAAACAGCGCTTCCCGGCTGCCCAGCACCGGCAGGATCTGCCGCGCCGGATCCGGCTTGTCCACCTGGTAGCGGCTGGCCACCCAGCCGGCACAGGCCTCGCGCAGCGGCAGGCCGCCCAGCGTGGCCGGATATTCGCCCAACCCTTCCAGTGCTCCGGCCAGCGCGTCTTTCAGCAGGGCCGGCGTCGGGTGCTTGGGCTCGCCGATCGACAGGTTGACCGGGGTAAATTCGGGGTGAGGCGTCAGGTCGGCAAAACATTCACGCAGACGCTGGAACGGATACGGTTGCAGACGCGCAAGCAGGGGATTCATTGCGGCAAGCCTCTTGACGGGCGGCGGGGCGGAAAACGCCCAATACTACGGACGCACGCCAGCGGCGTCGAGTCCCATGCCAATGTCAGCAAACAGCCCCGCACAAGGCGGGGCTGTGGTCTTGCCGGGTCAGGCCGGACTCAGCACGGGCATTTGCTGATCTTGCCCGAACGCCCGGGATAACGTGCCTCGATGGCCGCGCGGTGAAACGCGGCTTCGGACAGGACCGGATGGTCAGGATGATGATCGCGCATGTGCGCCAGATAGTTGGCATAGTCCGGCACCCCGACCATCAGGCGTGCGGTCTGTGCCATGCGCTTGCCGACCAGACGCAGGTTAAGCACGGGCAGTCTCCTCGCGGAATTGCGGTTGCATTTCGCAGGCGGTCGGACGGTCGGAAGCCATGGCCCGGAATGCAGCACGCAGGCCCAGCACCAGCATCATCAGCACCACCAGCATGAAGCCGCCGCACAGCGCCGCATCCACCCAGTCGTTGAAGATGATCTGGCGCATGTCGGCCACGCTCTTGGCCGGCGCCAGGATTTCACCCTGGGCCAGCGCAGTGCTGAATTTCTGCGCGTGGGTCACGAAGCTGATCTTCGGGTCCGGCGAGAAGAGCTTGAGCCAGCCGGCGTACAGCGTCGTCAGCAGCACCCAGGCGCACGGCACGGCGGTAACCCAAGCGTAGCGGGCCTTCTTGAGCTTGACCAGCACCACGGTCGCCAGGATCAGCGCCATGCCGGCCAGCATCTGGTTGGCGATGCCGAAGAGCGGCCACAGGGTATTGATGCCGCCCAGCGGATCCACCACCCCCTGGTACAGGAAGTAGCCCCAGCCACCGACAGCGAGGAAAGTGGCAAACAGGTTGGCCGGCCACGAGTCGGTATTGCCCAGCGGCTTGATGAAGCTGCCCAGCAGGTCCTGGATCATGAAGCGGCACACGCGCGTCCCGGCATCCACCGTGGTCAGGATGAACAGCGCCTCGAACAGAATGGCAAAGTGGTACCAGAACGCCATCATGGCCTGGCCACCGATCACCTGGTGCAGGATGTAGGCCATGCCCACGGCCAGCGTCGGCGCACCGCCGGCACGCGACAGGATGCTGCCCTCGCCCACGTCGGCAGCCATGGCTTCAAGCGCCTCGGGCGTCACCACGAAGCCCCAGCTCGAAATCACCTGGGCCGCCTCGGCAGCGGTCTTGCCGATCACGGCAGCCGGTGCGTTCATGGCGAAATACACGCCCGGGTCCAGCACGCTGGCCGCGATCAGCGCCATCATGGCCACAAACGATTCCATCAGCATGGCACCGTAGCCGATCAGGCGGGCGTTCTGCTCGTTGTCGAGCATCTTGGGCGTCGTGCCCGAACTGACCAGGCTGTGGAAGCCGGAAATGGCCCCGCAGGCAATGGTGATGAACAGGAACGGGAACAGGTTGCCGGCAAACACCGGACCGGTGCCGTCGATGAACTGGGTCACGGCCGGCATCTGCAGGTGCGGAGCCACGATAACGATGCCCAGCGCCAGACCGACGATGGTGCCGATCTTGAGGAAGGTCGACAGGTAGTCACGCGGAGCCAGCAGCAGCCATACCGGCAGCACGGCGGCGATGAAGCCGTAGATCATCAGGGCCCAGGCCAGCGCCTTGCCGTCGAGGGTAAACCACGGAGCCAGCAGTTCGCTGCGGGCCACGTTTTCGCCGTAGACGATCGACAGCATCAGCAGCACGAAGCCGATGACCGAGATTTCCGCGATCTTGCCCGGCCGGATGTAGCGCATGTAGATGCCCATGAAGAAGGCGATCGGGATGGTCATGGCGATGGTGAACGTGCCCCACGGGCTGCCCGCCAGCGCCTTGACCACCACCAGCGCCAGCACCGCCAGCAGGATGACCATGATCATCAGGATGCCGATCGAGGCCACGGTCCCGGCGGTGTCGCCCAGCTCCATGCGGATGATCTCGCCCAGCGACTTGCCGTCGCGGCGCACCGACAGGAACAGGATAATGAAATCCTGCACCGCACCGGCGAAAATCACCCCGAACACGATCCACAGCGTACCCGGCAGATAACCCATCTGCGCGGCCAGCACCGGGCCGACCAGCGGGCCTGCGCCGGCAATGGCGGCAAAATGGTGACCAAACAGCACCCATTTCGGGGTCGGCACGTAATCCATGCCATCGTTGTGGATTTCAGCCGGCGTACGGCGGCGGGCATCCAGCCCGGTTACCGTGGCAGCAATGAAGCGGCTGTAAAAACGATAGGCGATGAAATAGCACGAGACAGCCGCCACCACCAGCCAGACGGCGTTGATCGACTCTCCCCGGTTGAGCGCCACCGTGGCAAGGGAAAACGCGCCGAGAATGCCGACGCCCCCCCACAGCAACAGTTCCTTCACGGACTTCATGTGTAACAGCTCCCTTTGCAGACAGGCGCCAGAGGCGCAAAAACAACCGGTGGCAGGAGCGTTTCCTCCTGTTGGGACCGAATGTCATCTGGAATTGTTGCACAGGGTTTTGCTGCCTTAATTCACGTCACAAAAATTACCCTATTGTCATTTTTTTATACAAATTAAATTTCCTTTGTTTAATTCGACACATTTTCATGTTTCATTAAGAAAAACGTACAGGACATGAAAACAGCAGCCAGCTTGCACCAGGAATCTGCTGCTGACGGCAACAAAAAACCCCATGCCTGAAACATGGGGTTTTTGTTGCCGGCAATCCGGCCAGACCGGTCAGTAGCGGTAGTGGGCCGGCTTGTACGGGCCGTCCTTCGGCACACCGATGTAGTTGGCCTGCTGGTCGGACAGCGAGGTCAGGCGGGCACCGATGCGCTCAAGGTGCAGACGGGCCACCTTTTCGTCCAGATGCTTGGGCAGCACATAGACTTCCTTGCCGTACTGGCTGCCGTTGATGAAGATCTCGATCTGGGCCAGCACCTGGTTGGTAAAGCTGTTGGACATCACGAAGCTCGGGTGGCCGGTGGCGCAGCCCAGGTTCACCAGACGCCCTTCGGCCAGCAGGATGATGCGCTTGCCGTCCGGGAAGATGATGTGGTCGACCTGCGGCTTGATGTTGTCCCAGCGGTACTGGCGCAGGCTGGCGACCTCGATTTCGCTGTCGAAGTGGCCGATGTTGCACACGATGGCGTTGTTGCGCATGGCCTTCATGTGGTCATGGGTGATCACGCCGACGTTGCCGGTGCAGGTGACGAAAATGTCGGCCTCGCCGGCCACTTCGTCCATACGTACCACGCGGTAGCCTTCCATGGCGGCCTGCAGGGCGCAGATCGGGTCGATCTCGGTCACCCAAACGGTCGCACCAAGGCCGCGCAGCGACTGGGCGCAGCCCTTGCCCACATCGCCATAGCCCAGCACCACGGCCACCTTGCCGGCCACCATCACATCGGTGGCGCGCTTGATGCCGTCCACCAGCGATTCGCGGCAACCGTACAGGTTGTCGAACTTCGACTTGGTGACCGAATCGTTCACGTTGAAGGCCGGGAACGGCAGCACACCGTCCTTTTGCATCTGGTACAGGCGATGCACGCCGGTCGTGGTTTCTTCGGTCACGCCCTTGATGTGGGCCAGACGTCTGGAGTACCAGTGCGGATCAATAACCAGGTGGCGCTTGATCGCGGCAAACAGGGATTCTTCTTCCTCGTTGCCCGGACGGCTGATGGCGCTCGGATCGGTTTCGGCCTTGCTGCCGAGCATCAGCAGCAGGGTGGCATCACCGCCATCGTCCAGGATCATGTTGGCCGGCTGGCCTTCGGGCCATTCGAAGATGCGGTGGCTGAATTCCCAGTATTCGTCGAGGCTTTCACCCTTGAAGGCGAACACCGGAATGCCGGCCGCAGCGATGGCGGCGGCAGCGTGGTCTTGGGTCGAGAAAATGTTGCACGAGGCCCAGCGCACTTCGGCACCCAGTGCCACCAGCGTCTCGATCAGTACGCCGGTCTGGATGGTCATGTGCAGGCTGCCGGCAATGCGGGCACCGCGCAGCGGCTGGGTGTGCTTGTATTCTTCGCGCAGCGCCATCAATCCGGGCATTTCGGTTTCGGCGATGGCCAGTTCCTTGCGGCCCCAGTCGGCGAGCTTGATGTCGGCTACCAGATAATCGGAAAAAGTGTCAGTCACAGCGTTCATGAAGGAGTCCTTGACGGTGCGACCGGGCGGGTGCGGCTCACCGCTCCCCCCGAGTCTTACGGGGTTGTGGGTGAGCGCCGTTGCAAATTCAAGCCGAGCCTGGGGTAAACCTTCACCTTGCAGCGCCCCTCGGCGGCTGCGGATTATACCTGTCCCGCGCAGCAGGGCGAGGCACTTTTGCGCTGCTGCCAGCCCTCCAGCCACGCCACCAGCCCGGCGGCCGGCAGTGGCCGCGAAATCCAGTATCCCTGCACGGCATCCCCGCCCAGCGCCCGGATCACCTCCAGCTGTCCCGAGGTTTCCACGCCCTCGGCCACGGTGGCCAGGCCCAGCGATTCGGCCATGCCGACAATGGCGTCAACGATGGCCCGGTCTTCCGGATCGCTGTCGGCATCGCGCACGAACGAGCCGTCGATCTTCAGCCGGTCCAGCCGGAAACGCTTGAGATAGGCCAGCGAAGAATAACCGGTGCCGAAATCGTCCAGCGACACCTGCACACCAACCGAATGCAGTTCGTCAATGGTGGCAATGGCGGCCTCCGGCTCGGTCATGGCCATTGATTCGGTCAGCTCGACCTCGAAGAGGGCCGGCGGCACGCCGGCCTCGGACAGGATGCTGGCGATCTGTTGCGCCAGCCCCGGTAAATTGAATTGCAGGACCGACAGGTTGACGGCCATCACCATCGGCGGCAGGCCGTCACGCAGCCAGTCTGCC
Source organism: Laribacter hongkongensis DSM 14985 (assembly GCF_000423285.1). NCBI lineage: Bacteria > Pseudomonadati > Pseudomonadota > Betaproteobacteria > Neisseriales > Aquaspirillaceae > Laribacter > Laribacter hongkongensis. The sequence goes on along the minus strand of NZ_AUHR01000004.1, from coordinate 117,173 downwards.
AGTTGCCGCGCGGCCGTACGCAGCACCCAGTCGCCGATCGGGACGATCAGGCCGCTCTCTTCGGCCAGCGGAATGAATTCTCCCGGAGACACCGCCCCGAACAGGGGATGCGTCCAGCGCAGCAATGCTTCGACGCCGGAAAGCTCGCCGGTCTGCAGGTCAACCTGCGGCTGGTAGTGCAGCTGCATTTCGCCGCGCTCCACGGCGCCGCGCAGTGCCCCGGTGAGCTGGACGTGCCGCAAGGTACGTTCCTGCATTTCCGGAAAGAAGAAGCGCAAGGTGTTACGGCCTTCCTGCTTGGCCCGGTACATGGCGATTTCGGCACATTTGGACAGGGTGGCAAAATCCGTGCCGTCATCGGGAGCCATGGCAATCCCGATCGATACCGACACGCTGATGTCGTGCTCGCCGATACGGCAGACAAAACCGAGCCGGCGCAGGATTTCCTGTGCCACCGAAGCGGCCCGGCTGGCATTGGCGTCCGGCAGCAATACCACGAATTCGTCGCCGCCCTGGCGCGATACGGTATCCCCTTCGCGCACCGTAGCCTGGAGGCGCTTGGCCACGCTTTGCAGCAGCTGGTCACCCGTAGAGTGTCCCAGCGTGTCATTGATGTGCTTGAAGTGGTCAATGTCCAGCAGCAGCAAGGCCAGCGCCGGTGCGGCATCGCCCTCGACACCGCGGAGCGCCATGTTGGCCCGGTCGGTCAGCAGGGCCCGGTTGGGCAGTCCGGTGAGGGTGTCGAAGTACGCCAGATACTGGATGCGCCGCTCGGCAGCCTGCCGGTCGCTCAGGTCGCCGAACATGCAGACGTGGTAGGTGGACGTACCCAGCCGCACGGTCCGCAATGTCAGCCAGGCCAGAAAGAGCTGGCCGTTACGCTGGCGCAGCAGCAGCTCTCCGGCCCAGCCACCCTGCTCGTCAAGATGGCTGCACAGCTCGACAAACCCCGGCGTGCTGACCTGCGACTCCGAAAACATCCATTCCGGCGTGGTACCGACCACTTCGCCCTGGGTATAGCCGGTCAGCTCGCAGCACCGGCTGTTCAGCATCACGATGCGGTGCTGTGCATCGGTAATCAGGATGCCTTCACGGCTTTGTTCATAAACCTGGGCGGCAACGCGCAACTCGTCCTCGCGGGCCTGCTTCTCGGTAATGTCGAGAACCAGCGACGTCACCCCGAGCGACTTGCCGTTGCTGTCCACCAGCGTGGTGTTGAACCATTCACACTGGATAAGGGCACCATCCCGGGTCTGGTTCACGTTGACGGAGTGCCAGCCCCCTTCCTGCCGCATCAGGCTTTGCAGCACTTCGCGATCCAGCGTGGCGCGCACCTCGGACGGCAGGATGAAAAACGCATGCTGGCCGATGGCCTCTTCGCGCGAGAAGCCGAACATGCGCTCGGCCGCCCGGTTCCACTCCTGGACGCAGAAACCGTCATCCCATTCGATGGCTGCCAGCACCGACTGGTCCAGAAACAGCTGCCGGCGGCGGCGGCCGGCCAGCAATTCGTCCTGCCAGCGCGGATTGTCCAGCGCATCCTCAAGGATCGCCACACCGCGCGGCACCTGGCCCGACGGGGTACGCAAAGGAGCGAACACGGCCCGCACCCCCAGTTGCCGCGTCCCGCCCGCAACCGGAATCTCGCCGAAAAAATGGCCTACATCGCCCGCCAGCGCCTGGCGCACGGCCCGGGAAAACCCCGGGACCGGCATGGCAGTCAGGTCCAAGCCATGAACGGCCTCTTCGGACAGGCCCATCATGGTGTCGAAATGACGGTTGCAGACCATGACCCGCCCGGTCTGGTCAAACACCAGAAGACCGAACGGCAAGTGCTCGAAGCAGTAACGGAACCGGTCTTCGTTGATGCAATAGACCGGGTCCAGGGATGTGGTTCCCAGCTGGTGCACCATGAGGCTGCCATCCGGCAACCGGTCAACCTGCACCCATACGGTCTGCTCCCCGCCCCCGGCCTGCGGCAGCATCCAGGCCAGCCGCTCGCTACCGCTTGACAAATGCATATTTGCCAGCTGACCGAATGCCGGATGGTCGTAGCAGCCACGGGTCAGGCGAGCCGCTGCATCGTTGGCATGCAGGACTTCACCGCTGGCTGCCAGCCACCACACTCCGTTTTCACATTCAGGCAGGGAGGAATAAAACATATGCAAATTTTTTTGCCATGGGATCGCAGGGCATTGTGCTTGAATTCCGCCAGACAGGGAAAACAGTTTGTCATGGGCATTTGACTTGCTCGATCAAACCCGCCGCATATGCGCTAGCATGCACTGCACCGATGCCGTTTCATGGAGTCCTCCTCATGCGTCGCCCGCTCTCTTTCGCACTGATCGGCCTGCTGTCCTATTCCGCCTGCGTACTGGCTGCCGAGCCGGTTGCCGGCCCGCAAATCAGCCTGTCGGCCCAGGCCCGCCAGACCGTTGCCAACGACCAGGCACTGGCCGTGCTGTACGCCGAAGCCAGCAGCGCCAATCCCCAGCAGGTCGTGGATGAACTCAACCGGCAGGGACAGCGTGCCCTTGCCATCGCCAAAGGCTACAGGCAGGTCCGCATCGCCAGCGGCAACCGCAGCACCTGGCCGGTTTATGACCCCAATGACAAGGAACACCGCAACCAGCCCACCGGCTGGCGCGGACGCGCCGAATGGCGGCTGGAAAGCCTCGACAGCCAGGCACTGGCCAGGCTGGTGGCCGCCCTGCAACCCGGCCTGCGGCTGGCCAGCCTCGGCTTCCAGCCTTCCGGTGCCACCCGCCAGAAAGCCGAAAACGCCCTGATCCCGGCAGCCATGACCGCGTTTGAAGAGCGTGCCCGGCTGAGTGCCCAGGCACTGGGTTATTCGAAATGGCGCATCGTGGAAATCTCGCTCAACGGCGGCGGCATGCCAATGCCGGTCCAGAACCTGCGCTTTGCCCAGGCAGCCAGCATGGCCGACAGCATGCCCATCGCAGAAGGCGAAAGCGAACTCTCCTTACAGGCCAGCGGCAGGATCGAACTGCTGCCGTCCCGTTAAGGCCCGGCAGTCACGCAAGCCCGCCCGCTTGGTACATAATGCCTGACTCATTCCAACCACTGTCCCTGTCGGGCCCGACCACGATCCTGCCATGAAGCTGTACGCCTCGCTGACCAGTCCCTACGCCCGCAAAGTGCGGGTGGTCCTGCACGAAAAACGCATCGAATGCCAGCTGGAGCCGGTCAACCCGTGGGACACCGACAGTCCGCTGCCGGCGGTCAACCCGCTGGGCAAGGTGCCGGTGCTCATGCTCGACGACGGTACGGCCCTGTACGACTCGCGCGTGATCGTCGATTACCTCGACAGCATCTCGCCGGTCAGCAAGCTGCTGGCCGACGGCGCCCGCGGCACCGCGCTGATCAAGCGCTGGGAGGCTCTCGCCGACGGCCTGCTTGATGCCGGCGTCGCCATCATGCTCGAACGCCGGCGTCCGGCCGAACGCCAGGATGCCGGCTGGCTCAGGCGCCAGCATGACAAGCTCACTGCCGGGCTGGCCCTCATGGCGGCCGACCTGACCGACCGCACCTGGTGTCACGGCAACGGCTTCACCCTGGCCGACATTGCCGTCGGCTGCACCCTGGGATGGCTGGACCTGCGCCTGCCATGGCTGGACTGGCGCCAGTATCCGGCGCTGACCGGACACTACGAGCGCCTGATGACCCGTCCGAGCTTTGCCGACACCTGCCCGCCGGCCGCCTGACCGGTGCCGCACCGGTGCCTTCTTCTCCGCACGCCCGACTGCACCCGGCAGCCGGACGTGATGCCGTTCCGCCCGCAATGATTCCGCGTCCATGAACTACCACAGCTGCAATCCGGCGACCGGCGAGGTCGTCCATACCCGCGCCAGCTGGTCTGCCGACCGGCTGGCCGGCTGTCTTGATGCCCTGCGCCAGGCCCAGTCACGCTGGCATGCCCTGCCCGTGGAGGCCCGCTGCGAACGACTGCGCCGCCTGGGCGACGGTCTGCTGGCAGCCCGCACCACGCTGGCGCCGCTGATCACGCTGGAGGTTGGCAAGCTCCTAGCCGAAGCCGACGCCGAAATCGAGAAAACCGCCCGCCTGTGCCATTACTACGCCGACCTGGCTCCACCGCTGCTGCGACCGCAGTCCATTCCCACCGCGGCCAGCCGCTCAGGCGTCAGCTTTGAACCGCTGGGGCTGGTGTTTGCCGTCATGCCGTGGAACTACCCGGTATGGCAGGCCATGCGCTTTGCCGTACCGGCCCTCGCCGCCGGCAATGCCTGTCTGGTCAAGCCGGCGCCCACCGTGCCGCAGTCCAGCCACCTGCTGCTGGAGCTGGCTCGGGATGCCGGGCTTGACGTATTCGACCTCGCCTGGATCGACAACCCGGACGCCGAGGCCGCCATCGCTGCCAGCAACGGCCTCGCCTTTACCGGTTCGACCGCCACCGGCCGCCATCTGGCCGCCCTCGCCGGCCGCCACCTCAAGAAAAGCGTGCTGGAACTGGGTGGCAGCAATCCGGTCATCGTGCTCAAGGACGCCGACGTGGAGCTGGCGGCCCGCGAAGCCGCCACCAGCCGTTTCCGTGATGCCGGCCAGTCGTGCAATGCCGCCAAGCGCATGATCCTGGTGCCCGAGATTGCCGACGCCTTCATCGAAGCCTTCATGCACGAAGTGGCCCGCCGGCGCACCGGCGACCCGTGCGACCCGGCCACCCAGTTGGCCCCGATGCACCGTGCCGACCTGCGCCAGACCCTGCACGAGCAGGTGGAGGATGCCGTGGCACACGGCGCCCGCCTGCTGTGCGGGGGCCGGCTACCCGCCGGCGCCGGTTTCTACTACCCGGCCACCGTGCTGGAAAACGTTCCGCCCGCGGCCCGCCTGTATCGCGAAGAAGCCTTCGGCCCGGTCGCCAGCCTGTACCGTGTCGACAATGAAGCCGATGCCGTCCGCGTGGCCAATGACACCCCGTACGGGCTGGGCGCCACCATCTACAGCGCCGACGATGACCGGGCGGCCCGGCTGGCGGCCCGGCTGGAAGTCGGCAGCGTGTTCATCAACCGCCACACCAGCTCGGACCTGCGCCTGCCGTTCGGCGGCGTCAAGGACTCCGGCTACGGCCGCGAGCTGTCGGAATTCGGACTATATGAGTTCGTTAACGTCAAAACCTTCTGGCAGCGCTGACGCCATGAACGATTTCCTGCACCGCGCCGCCGCCCTTGTCGGCCCGGCACACCTGCTGACCGATCCTGCCGACATGGCGGCCTTTGCCACCGACTGGCGCGGGCGCTATCACGGCCGGCCGCTGGCCGTGGCCCTGCCCGGTTCCACCGGTGAAGTGGCCGCGCTGGTCGCCCTGTGCCGCGATGCAGGCATCCCCGTTGTCCCGCAAGGCGGCAATACCGGCACCGTTGGCGCCGCCACGCCGGACGACAGCGGCCGCGAGCTGGTCATCGCCTTGCGCCGCCTCAACCACATCCGCGAACTTGACCCGGACAACGCCACCATCACGGTGGAAGCCGGCTGCATCCTCGCCGACGTGCACACGGTGGCGGCGGCGGCCGGCCTGCTGTTTCCGCTGTCGCTGGCAAGCGAAGGCAGCTGCCAGATCGGCGGCAACCTGGCCGCCAACGCCGGCGGGCTGGCCGTCCTGCGCTACGGCACCATGCGCGAGCTGACGCTAGGCATCGAAGCCGTGCTGCCTGACGGCCGGGTGCTGCACCAGCTCAAGGGCCTGCGCAAGAACAACGTCGGGCTGGATGCCAAACAGCTGCTGATCGGCACCGAAGGCACGCTGGGACTGATCACCGCCGCCACCCTCAAGCTCTATCCGCTGCCCGAGGCCCGGGCCACGGCCATGATGGCCGTCGCCTCGCCGGCCGAAGCCACCGGCTGGCTGCGTCGCCTGCAACGGCGTTTCGGTGACCGCCTGACCACGTTCGAGCTGGTGTCCGGCCTGTGCCTGCAATTGCTGGCCCAGCATCTGCCGGAAGTGCGCCAGCCGCTGGCCGCAGACTGGCTGGTACTGTTCGAGCTGTCCGATGGCGGCAGCCAGACCGCACTCGACGAAGCGCTGATGGAGTGGCTGGCTGCACAGGCCGACCTGGGCGACGCCGTGCTGGCACAGAGCGAACGCGAGCGGGCCGAGCTGTGGCGGGTGCGCGAGGAACTGTCGGAGGCGCAAAAGCGTGACGGCATCAGCCTCAAGCACGACATCGCCCTGCCGGTATCCAAGGTGCCGGCATTTCTGGACGAATGCGGCCGGCGCCTCGGACAGGCCTTTCCCGGCTGCCGCATCGTCACTTTTGGCCACCTCGGCGACGGCAACCTGCACTACAACGTCAGCTACACCCGTCCGGACAACCGCGACCTGCTGGCGGACGAAGCGGCCGTACAGGACATCGTGTTCGGCTGCGCCTGCGAACTGGGCGGCACCCTGTCGGCCGAGCACGGCATCGGCCAGCTGCGCCGCGCCGCACTGGGCCGTTTTCACGATCCGGCCACCCTGGACCTGATGCGCCTCATCAAGTCGGCGCTGGACCCGCACAACCTGATGAACCCCGGAAAGCTGCTGCCATGACGACTCCCCGCTGGCCTTATCCTGACCTGCTGGCCCATCGCGGCGGCGGCCGGCTGGCACCGGAAAACACGTTGTCCGCCCTGGTGGCAGGTGCCCTGTTCGGCAGCCGCATGGCCGAATTCGACGTCAGGCTGTCACGCGACGATGTGCCGTTCCTGCTGCATGACGACACACTGGAGCGCACCACCAACGGCCAGGGCCCGGCCGCCGGACAGGACTGGCAGCAACTGGCACGACTGGATGCCGGCAGCTGGTTTGACCCACGCTTTGCCGGTGAAGAACTGCCACGGCTGGCCGACGCTGCCCGCGTGTGTTGCGAGCACGGACTGGATGCCAATGTGGAAATCAAGCCCTGCCCCGGGCGGGAGGCTGAAACCGGCCGCATCGTGGCCACCGAATGCGCGCGCGGCTGGCAGCGGGCAGCCGTGCCGCCACTGCTGTCGTCGTTTTCGCCGGAAGCCCTGCTGGCCGCACGGGCCACAGCACCGCAGCTCAACCTTGGCTGGCGGATCGAAGGCACCCTGCCGGCCGACTGGCTGGCGCAGGCCCGGACGCTGGGCGTGATGGCGCTGCATCTGGAACACGCACTGGTGGACGCGCCGCTGGTCGGTGCCGCCCACGCGGCCGGACTGGCCGTGCTGGCCTGGACCGTCAACGACCTGGCCACGGCCCGCCGGCTGCGGACGCTGGGTGTGGATGCGCTGTGCACCGATGCACCGGACGAGCTGGCTGCCGGCTGAAACCGGCGGCAGCCAGCCATGACAAAGCCGCTCCGGCAGACCGGAGCGGCTTTTTGACGTTCAGCCCGTGGCAGTTGCACGGGGCAGGATGACGGGCATCCTGCCTGACGGCATTACTTGATGCTGACGCCGTAGAACGAGTGCAGGGCAAACGGACTGACCTTGAAGCCCTGGACCTTGCTGCTGGCCGGCAGGTTGATGGTCGAGTGCGCCACCGGCGTGAACGGCAGCTGCTCCCGGAAGATTTCCTGCGCCTTCAGGTAGTATTTGGTGCGCTCGGCCTGGTCGGTGGTCTGGCGGGCCTTGACGATCAGGTCGTCAAACGGTTTGTAGCACCACTTGGAGTAGTTGTTGCCGTCAACGGCATCGCAACCCAGCAGGGTACCCAGCCAGTTGTCCGGGTCTCCGTTGTCGCCGGTCCAGCCCATCAGCAGCACGTCATGCTCGCCGTTCTTGCCGCGCTTGATGTATTCGCCCCATTCGTAGCTGACGATTTTGGCCTTGACGCCGATCTTGGCCCAGTCGGACTGGAGCATTTCGGCCATCAGCTTGGCATTGGGGTTGTAGGGGCGCTGCACCGGCATGGCCCACAGGGTCATCTCGAATCCGTTGGGGTAGCCGGCCTTGGCCAGCAGCTGCTTGGCCTTGGCGACATCATACGGAGCATCCTTGATGTTTTTGTTGTACGACCACTGGGTCGGCGGCATCGGGTTGGTCGCCAGCTGGCCGGAACCCTGGTAAACAGCGTCGATGATGGCCTTCTTGTTGACCGACATGTCGAGCGCCTGGCGCACTTCCAGCTTGGCCAGCTGCGGTTTCTTGACGTTGTAGGTGATGTAGCCGAGGTTGAAGCCCGGCTGCGTCATGACCTGCAACCGCTTGTCGGACTTGAGGCCGGCCACGTCGGCGGGCTTGGGATAGGCGGCGACATGGCATTCACCGGCCTTGAGCTTTTGTACCCGCACCGAAGCGTCGGTGTTGATGGCAAAGATCAGGTTGTCGAGCTTGACGCCGTCAGCGCCCTTGTCCCAGTACTGCTTGTTGCCGGCGTAGCGGATCTGGGCGTCTTTTTGGTAACGCTTGAAAATGAACGGACCGGTACCGACCGGCCGGGTGTTGATCTGGTTGGCCTTGCCGGACTTGAGCAACTGGCCGGCATACTCGGCCGAGTGGATCGAGGCAAAGCTCATGGCCAGGTTTTGCAGCATGGCGGCTTCCGGTTTTTTCAGCACGAACCGGACGGTATACGGATCGACCTTTTCCACCTTGGCAATGTTGCGGTCCATGCCCATGTCGGTGAAATACGGGAACTCGGCACGATAGGCCTTGTTGAACGGATGGTTCTTGTCGAGCATGCGCTCGAACGTGAATACCACGTCGTCGGCGTTGAATTCACGCGTCGGCTTGAAGTAGTCGGTGGTGTGGAAAGCGACACCGCGGCGCAGGTGGAAAGTGTAGGTCTTGCCGTCCGGGCTGACTTCCCACTTTTCGGCCAGTCCGGGCACCACACGGGTCGAGCCGCGCTCGAACTGGACCAGCCGGTTGAAGACGGTTTCGGCGGCCGCGTCAAAGTCGGTTCCCGTGACGTACTGGGCCGGGTCGAAACCTGCCGGGCTGCCTTCGGAACAGTAGATCAGCGTGCCCGCTGCCTGCGCCTGTGTTGCGATACCCACGGTGGCCAGCATCAGGGCCAGCTTCTTGACAGTCATGTTCTCTCCTGATTATTCGGTATTCGGACCATGACAGCCGGAACTGCCATGTGCGCTGCCTAGATAATCAGGAAAACAGAATTTCCGCAGTCACTAATTTTTAGCCACTTGCGCTACGTCAAATGAATTTTTCGCTATTTTATCTGGCCCCGTCCGGATCATCCGGTGGGTTCTGTCCGTCTTCGGCTGGAATACGATAGCCTTCGTCGGCCCACTGGCCGAGATCGATCAGCTTGCAGCGCTGGCTGCAAAACGGTCGCCAGGGGCTTTGCGGTCCCCATTCGACGGCAGCACCGCAAGTGGGACAATTGACGATGGTCGGCATGAAGCCTCCTTGTTGCAACGGATAGCGTGCGCGCCGGCCGGCTCAGAAACGGCAGTGCGTCAGGGTAAAAGGAATGTCGGCCGTCACCGGCAGCGCCCGGCCACGCCGCGGGCGGGCCTGGATGAAGCGCACGTTGATGGCGTACTTGTTGGCAGACAGCTCGGGCACGGCATCGGTTCCGGCCTCCAGCGTGACCCGCAGGAGATGTACCGAGCGCCCGCCCGACATTTGCTGGAACTGTCCGCCGCGGGCGACCAGCTCAAAGGTCTTGCCGCTGCGGCGCAGCAGTTCGAGGAGGATGCGGGTGCCTTCGCGCGCCGGCAGCACCGGAGCAATCCAGCCGGCCAGGTCTGCCGCGCGGGCTTCATCCGGCAGGCTCAGCCAGCTGTGGTAAGCCGGCAGCTCAAAGCGTGACACGCCACCGGCCAGCATGGCGCGCTGGCGGATGCTGCTCAGCCACTCGTTTTCGCGGATCGAATGCCCGAGCCGGCTGGCCTGCCGCAGCAACTGGCGCTGGGCCTGGTCGATCTCGGCCAGCAGGGATTCAAGCGCCGTTTCGGAAATGGCCGGGTTGTCACGCAGGGTGTCGAGCAGCTGTTTTTGCCGCTCCAGCTCTTGCAGCAGCTCGCCCTTGATGTCCACCCGCCCCCCCAGCTCGGCAAGGTCAAACAGCGTCAGCAAGGCGGCATGATGATCCAGAGCGGCCCCGGCGGACAGATGGTGGTCAAGGCGTGCGAACAGGTCCTCCAGCCGCAGAAGCAGGCGGACACGTTCGGTTACCGGAAATTCGAAACTAATCACTGGATAGCCGCGTCAAGGCAAGGGGTTTTCAGGAGCTGCACGAAGGCTGGCGGCTCAATTGTAAATAGGAGCGGTGCAGCCCGGCTACCTGAGCCGGCAAGGAATCACGCGCGCCGCTGTTGTCGATCACGTCATCGGCCCGGGCCAGCCGGTCGGCGCGGGACAATTGGGCGGCCATGATAGCGACAACCTGTTCCGCCGCCAAACCGCTGCGTTGCCGGACCCGCTCGATCTGCACCTGTTCGGGGCAATCCACCACCAGCACCCGCTGGCACAATCCGGCAAAACGCCCGCTTTCAAACAGCAGCGGCACCATCAGCACCACATAGGGCGACCGGGCGGCGGCCAGCTCCCGCAGGGCCTCTTCCGCAATCAGCGGATGCAGCAAGGTATTGAGCCGCTCGCGTGCCACCGGGTCACTGAATACCCGCGCCCGCATCACCTCGCGGTCCAGTGCACCGTCCGCCCGCACCACCTCCGTGCCAAACGCCTGTTGCAAAAGCGGCATGGCTGTACCTCCGGGCGCAGTCAGCGAATGCGCAATCGCATCTGCATCCACCACGCAGATGCCCAACCGGGCGAATTCTTCCGCCACGGCACTTTTGCCGCTGCCGATGCCTCCGGTCAGCCCGATGACGCTTGCTGCCATCCTTTCACTCCTTAACCTGTCACCCACAACACCACCATGCCGGCCGTGGCCAGAAACGGCCCGAACGGCAAGGCAGCATCAGCCGGCAAGCGCCCGAAAAGGCGCCCGGCCAGTCCGACCACGACAGCCGCGCCCGCCGCCAGCACAATTACGTCCGGAACCGCTGCCAGCCCCAGCCATGCCCCCAGCGCTGCCAGCAGCTTGACGTCGCCCTGTCCCATGCCTTCACGGCCGGTCAGCCGCAAAAACAGCCGCGCCACGCTCCACAGCAAGACATAGCCGGCCATGGCACCCCAGAGCGCCTCATGCAGGGGGACTCCGGTCACGTCCAGCGAGCTGAAGCCCAGTCCCAGCCACACCAGCGGCAACGTCAGGCAATCAGGCAGCAGGCGGGTTTCCAGGTCGATCCACGCCAGTGGCAGCAAGAAACCGGCCAGTACCAGCGCTGCCAGCAGCTGCGGCGTAGCGCCGAAGCGCCAGGCCAGTCCGCCAGCCAGCAAGGCCGAGACCAGCTCCAGCAGGGGGTAGCGCCACGAAATCGGGGTCCGGCAATGCCGGCAGGCTCCGCGCAGCCACAGCCACGACAGCAGCGGCACGTTGTCCCGTGCCGCGATCGCCCCGCCACAGGCAGGACAGGCCGAGCGCGGCCGGCTCAGGTTGTAGGCCGGTCTTGCCGGTTTCGGCTGCCCCTGCCATGCAGCCCAGTCATCTTCCCAGCGGGCAGCCAGCATGCGTGGCAGGCGATGCACCACCACATTGAAAAAACTGCCAGCCAGCATTCCCAGCAGGGCACACCCCGCAACCAGCCATGCCATCAGCGCCTCCCCGACAGCCGGCCGCAGCCGGAATACCTGCAGTCAATAAAATGAACGGACCGGCAGCAGCAAGGACATGCAGCCCACCATCACTGGTGCTGAATCGTCCATGCCTGACCCGGGCGTACCGCTACAGCGGAATGATACGGACACGCCTGACGCTGCGCTCCCCCGATTGCAGCACTTCAAACACGCACTGGTGCAGCTTGAAGCAGGTGCCGGGCTCGGGAATATCCTGGAAATGTTCGAGCAGCAGGCCATTGACCGTTTTGGGGCCTTCCAGCGGCAGGTTGAGGTCCAGGCTGCGGTTGAGGTCGCGCAACAACATGGCACCGTCAACCAGGATCGAACCATCCTCCTGCGGCAACAGGCGCGACTCGAAGGTCGGGGCAGCCGTGGTGAACTCACCCACCACCTGCTCCAGAATGTCCTCCAGCGTCACCAGCCCCAGCATTTCGCCGTATTCATCGACGACGATGCCGATGCGCCGGTGGTTTTCCTGGAAATTCTGCAACTGGGTAAAGAGCGGTGTGCCTTCGGGGATGAAGTAAGGTGCGCGCAGGATGCCGCGCAGGGCATCCTGGCCAAAATCCCGGTCCATCAGGTGCAGCACCTTGCGCACATGCAGGATGCCGATGACGTTTTCGCTGCTGCCCTCGCACACCGGCAGGCGGGTATGGTGACAGGTACGCAGCTGGGCAACGATTTCGTCGAGGTCATCGTCAATGTCGATCATTTCCAGCTGGTGCCGGGGCACCATTACGTCGTCGACCGTACAGTTTTCCAGCTCGAACAGGTTGAGCAGCATCGAGCGGTGTTTCTTGGCGATGAACTGCCCGCTTTCCAGCACCAGTACCCGCAGTTCCTCGGGTGTCAGCTGGGTCGACTCCGGCTCGGGCTGCACCCGCAGCAGGCGGATCAGCCCCTGCACGAACAGGTTGACGAACCAGACGACGGGATAGGCCACCTTGAGGAGCAGGGTCAGCGGATAGCTGGCCACCACGGCCACCCGTTCGGGGTGCGTGGCGGCAATCACTTTCGGGGTGGCTTCGGAAAACACCAGAATGGCGAACGTGACCAGCACCGTAGCCATGGCCAGCGCCACTTCGTTCTGGCCGACCAGCCGGAAGGTGATGACCGTGGCGATGGAGGCTGCGGCCGAGTTGATGAAGTTGTTGCCGAGCAGGATGACGCCCAGCAGCTTGTCGGTCTGTCCCAAGAGGTTCTTGGCCAGCCTGGCGCCACGATGGCCACTGGCGGCACGGTTGTTGAGGCGGTAGCGGTTGACCGCCATCATGCCGGTTTCCGACATGGAGAAAAACGCCGAAGACATCAGCAGGATGACCAGGGCCAGCAGCAGCAGGGATAAAGGTATGTCGTCCAAGATGGAACAGGAATGCAGGCAGTCAGGATGCCCGAGTATCCGGGCGGAAGCGCAAACCGGTCAAGAAGCCGGCGCAAGGGCATGAAAAAAGCAGCCCGGAGGCTGCTTTTGCACTGACAGGGACAACAGGTCAGAACTTGTGTTCCATGCCCAGCGAGATGGTGCGGGCGTCGTTGTCCTTGTTGTCGGCGTTGGTCTGGGCGAAGCTCAGTTCCAGCATGGTGCGCTTGGACAGGGTGTAGTCCACGGCAGCGATGTACTGCTGGTAGCCGGTGTCGTTCTGCTTCACGCCATTGGCCTTGATGTTCCAGCCCTTGGTGTAGATCAGGCGCGGAGTCCAGTTGCCGATGGTGTAGGCAGCGGTCAGGGTGGCTTCGCTGGTCTTGTATTCGGTACCGCCCACAGCGCTGATCAGTTCGCCGTAGTAGCTGTTGGCCAGGCCGTCACCGATGTACTTGCCAGCCTGGTAGCCAGCGATCACTTGCAGGTTGTTGGCGTTGTAGCCGAACTGCACGCGATGGTTCTGGCCGTCCTTGGCTTCGCCGGCAACTTCACCCTGGTTCAGCCAGCCGGTGTATTCGTAGTCGGCAACAAAGCCAGCGTACTCGTAACCCAGACCGATGTTCCAGGTGTCTTGAGCCTTGGTGGTGTCGGTCTTGTTTTCACCGGCGCCGAACATCACGGCAGCGTTGAAACCGTAGAACACCGGGCTGTCGTAACGGACAGCGTTCTTCAGACGGGTGCCGGTCGGGGTCACGAAGGCGTTGGCGGTAGCCAGCAGCGGGTCAACGTCGCTCATACGGTCGTTGCCGTAGTAGTTCAGGTGACCCAGACGCAGGGTGCCCAGATCGTTGCTCTGGAAGCCCACGAACGACTGGCGGGTGGCAAAGCCGGTGCCGGCCTGTTCGCCGTCAACCTTGAAGCGGCTTTCCAGTTGCCAGATGGCCTTCAGGCCGTTGCCCAAGTCTTCGTTACCCTTGAAGCCGATGCGCGAGGTGTAGTCGGACACGCGGGTGTTGCTCACGCCGTCAAAGCCACGATCGCTTTCGATACCACCGGCAACCTTGCCGTAGATGGTGACGTCGGCCATGGCGGCCATCGGCAGTGCGGCGATTGCCACAGCAATGATTTTTTTCATTGTATTTACTTCCTCGGTTTGAACGACAGGCTGGCAAGCCAGCATCGACCGCGTGTGCTGCGGCGACGGGAGCGACCATACGCAAAGCCAGGCTAGAGCAGCAAACCGGGGCGCTTGACACCGTCAAGGCAGTCAAGCCTTTTTCATAAAACAACCATAACAAGATGATTTTTATGGAAAATAGAAAATTACGATATGTTGCACTTAAACAACATTTTATTAATGTGAATTACGTCACATATAGAACTTTAGACTACAAAAATGAAATAGCAAGGACGAAAACCCTGAAAAACAAACCCCTCGCAAAATGCGAGGGGTTTGCACATACAGCAGGTACAGGCAATACGACCGCCGGCATTCCTGCATGAAGGACATGCCTGATTACATCATGCCGCCCATGCCACCCATGCCGCCCATGTCCGGAGCAGCCGGCTTGTCTTCCGGCAGCTCGGCCACCATGCAGTCGGTGGTCAGCATCAGGCCAGCCACCGAAGCAGCGTGTTGCAGGGCCGAACGGGTCACCTTGGCCGGGTCGAGCACGCCCATTTCCACCAGGTCGCCGTATTCGCCGGTTGCAGCGTTGTAACCGAAGTTGCCGCTGCCTTCGTACACCTTGTTGACCACCACGCTCGGCTCATCACCGGCGTTGGCCACGATCTGGCGCAGCGGCGATTCGATCGCGCGCATCACGATCTGCACACCGGCTGCCTGCTCGGCGTTGATGGTGGCCACTTCCTTCAGGTTGGCACGGGCGCGCAGCAGGGCCACGCCGCCACCGGCCACGATGCCTTCTTCCACGGCAGCGCGGGTTGCGTGCAGGGCGTCTTCGACGCGGGCCTTCTTTTCCTTCATTTCGACTTCGGTCGCAGCACCGACCTTGATCACGGCCACACCACCGGCCAGCTTGGCCAGACGTTCCTGCATCTTTTCGCGGTCGTAGTCGCTGGTTGCGGTTTCGATCAGGGCACGGATCTGTTCGACACGGGCCTTGATGGCGGCTTCGGAACCGGCGCCGTCGATGAGGGTGGTGTTTTCCTTGGCCACTTCAACACGCTTGGCCTGACCCAGCATCTCGAGTGACACCTTTTCCAGCGTCAGGCCGACTTCTTCGGCAATCACGGTGCCGCCGGTCAGGATGGCGATGTCTTCCAGCATGGCCTTGCGACGGTCGCCGAAGCCCGGAGCCTTGACGGCCACGGTCTTGAGGATGCCGCGCATGTTGTTGACCACCAGCGTGGCCAGTGCTTCGCCTTCCACGTCTTCAGCGATGATCAGCAGCGGACGGCCGGACTTGGCGACTTGCTCCAGGGTCGGCAGCAGTTCGCGGATGTTGCTGATCTTCTTGTCGCACAGCAGCACGTACGGATTGTCGAGCTGGGCGATCTGCTTTTCCGGCTGGTTGATGAAGTACGGGCTGAGGTAGCCGCGGTCGAACTGCATGCCTTCGACGACGTCGAGTTCGTCTTCCAGACCCGAACCGTCTTCAACGGTAATCACGCCTTCCTTGCCGACCTTTTCCATGGCCGCAGCGATCTTTTCACCGATCACGGTGTCGCTGTTGGCGGAGATGGCGCCGACCTGGGCGATTTCCTTGGTGGTGGCGCACGGCTTGGCGATGTTCTTGATTTCTTCGACCAGTGCCACGACGGCCTTGTCGATGCCGCGCTTGAGGTCCATCGGGTTCATGCCGGCAGCGACGTACTTCATGCCTTCCTGCACGATGGCCTGGGCCAGCACGGTGGCGGTGGTGGTGCCGTCACCGGCGACGTCGTTGGTCTTGGAAGCCACTTCCTTGACCATCTGGGCGCCCATGTTCTC
Source organism: Laribacter hongkongensis DSM 14985 (assembly GCF_000423285.1). NCBI lineage: Bacteria > Pseudomonadati > Pseudomonadota > Betaproteobacteria > Neisseriales > Aquaspirillaceae > Laribacter > Laribacter hongkongensis. Next base: position 101,229 of record NZ_AUHR01000004.1, on the reverse strand, counting down.
GAACTTGTCCTTCAGTTCGATTTCCTTGGCAACGGACACGCCGTCCTTGGTGATGGTCGGAGCGCCGTAGCTGCGTTCCAGCACGACGTTGCGGCCTTTCGGGCCGAGCGTGGTCTTGACGGCATCAGCCAGAATATTGACACCCACCACCATCTTGGAACGGGCGGAATCACCAAATTTGACGTCTTTAGCAGCCATGTTCTTACCTCAATCCTGAATTCTGAAAATCTGCGTACAAATGAATGACCGGGAAAATTACTCGACGATACCCATTACGTCTTCTTCACGCATGACCAGCAATTCCTCGCCGTCGACCTTGACCGTCTGACCGCTGTACTTGCCGAAAATCACCTTGTCACCGGCCTTCAGCTCCAGCTGGCGACGTTCGCCGTTGTCCAGCACCTTGCCGTTGCCGACAGCGACGACTTCACCCATGTCCGGCTTTTCAGCAGCATTGCCCGGCAACACGATACCCGAAGCGGTTTTTTCTTCAGCTTCAAGACGCTTGATCACAACACGGTCATGCAAAGGGCGAATAGCCATGGAAACTTCTCCTGTATTGATATACGGGCTCAATATGTTCTGAACTTCATCAGAGGATGAAACGGCTGGTTTAGCACTCATCACTCACGAGTGCCAATGGTAGGGGCGCCCCCCCGACATTTCAAGAGCCGGGGTCACGGTTCTTTTGCAGTCACGATGCACGGACCAGCAAACGGGCCGGCATGACAGCGGTGGATGGGCGAAGCCGGTCATGACCGGGTGATACCGTGTCGCAACATCTGCAACAGGACAATGGAAACGCCGGCAAAACCGGAGCCGGTAGCCAATCAAACGGCTTGTCCGGCACTCAAGCCTGTACCTGGCAGATATCGGCTTCAACACCATGCATCCAGGCCCGGATAGCCTTCGACCTGTACGTCACCGCTCCCGGCAAGAGCGAAAACAGCAAGCTGATTGCATACGGATTTGCATGTTTTATCTCTGACTGACGACCTGAAACAGCTGTGCCACCATGCTGGCCTGAGTCAGGCCCGGCCTGACGGCTTTCGTTGTTTTGTTCCGTATCGTCCATCGCCAGATCAACCTGCACGCCAGCTGCCTTCATGACTTTCAAATCATGGAGTTATTGCATATTGCATTTAAACAGTGAGGCGAGCACACTTTTCAGCATAAACACATATGAATAATTATGAGGAGATGACATTGCTGGACTGGCTGAAACAACGCTACGCCCCGGGACTGACTGCCTACATCACTCACCCGGAGTGCATGGAACACAACGTAGGCGAAATGCATCCGGAAAGTCCGGCACGCCTGATTGCCATCCGGGACCAGCTCAAGGCCTCGCAGATTTTCGACAGTCTGGATGAAATCGAAGCGCCGCAAGCCAGCGACGAGCAGATCGCCCGCGTACACACGCCGCGCTACATCGAATATCTGGAGCTGAGCCAGCCATTGATCGGTACCACCCGCGTGGATTCCGATACGGCCATGTCACCCGCCACCCTGCGGGCTGCCCGGCGAGCCGCAGGCGCCGTCATCAAGGCCGTGGATCTGGTATGTGAAAAAAAGGTCCCCAACGCTTTTTGTGCCATCCGCCCGCCCGGCCATCACGCCGAATCAGCCAAGGCCATGGGATTCTGCTTTTTCAACAATATCGCCATCGGCATCCGGCATGCCCTAGCTGCGCACGGAATCGAACGCGCGGCCATCATTGACTTTGACGTGCACCACGGCAACGGTACGGAGGAAATTTTCCGCGACGAAGACCGCGTACTGATGTGCTCGATCTTCCAGCACCCCTTCTTCCCGTATTCCGGCGATGCTCCCATGGGTCCCAACATGGTCAATGTCCCCATGAAAGCGGGTAGCAGCGGAGCTGAATTCCGCAAGGTTGTCGAGGACATCTGGCTGCCCCGGCTGCTGGAATTCCAGCCCCAGATCCTGTTCATCTCGGCAGGCTTTGATGCACACAGGGAAGATGAGATGGGCTCAATGGGCCTGGTTGAAGCAGATTACGAGTGGGTTACGCGCAAACTGTGCGAATTTGCCGCCGAGCACTGCGAAGGCCGCATCGTTTCGGTCCTGGAAGGCGGTTACGATCTTTCGGCACTGGCCCGCAGCGCCACTGCTCATATCAAGATACTCAGCGGAGCCTGACTGCCGCAGGCCGACCCTGCACCGGTACCCGGCCCGAAAGCCGGGTAATGAAAAACGCCGTACGGCCCTTCCCGGCCATGCGGCGTCTGTTTTCCTGCCTGTCCTGAATCCGGAAGTCCGCGCACCACGCTTCCAGCGCGCTACAGCAGCAGGGCAAATACCAGCACACCCAGCATCGCCAGTGCAGTACCGACCTTGGCGACCGTACCGATGATCAGGCCCACGAACGTGGCCACCCCGACCTTGCCAGCCTGCAACCAGCAGCGACGGGCCCGCCACTCGCCAAGGGCTGCGCCCAGCAACGGCCCCAGCAACAGCCCCGGCAATCCGAAAAATATGCCGACAATGCTGCCGGCCAGCGATCCCCACAGGGCCATGCGGCTGGCTCCATATGCCTTGGCCCCCAGCAGGCCGGCCACAAAATCCACTGCCGAACCGAGAACAGCCAGCACGCCAAGGATGACGAGGCTGATGGTTCCGACCTGCTGGAAATCACCGGCCCATGCAATCAGCAGCGAGCCGGCAAACAGGATCGGCAGCCCGGGCAGGGCCGGCAAGACGGTACCCGCCACCCCCAGCAATACCAGCAGGCAGCCGGCAATCCACAGGAAAGTGATCATTAGGCTTTTTTCACCGGCCCGTGTGCCAGCAACCCCAGCAGCTCCAGCTGGGCGCAATGCGGTTTGCCGCGAGACGTGCGGCGACGGTAATTGCCATCAGAATCCATCTCCCATGCATTCATGTTGTCCGCCAGATAGGGCTTGAGCCCTTCCTTGATGATGCGCTGACGGATCCTGCGGTCGAGAATCGGCACGCAGGTTTCGATGCGACGGAAGAAATTGCGCCCCATCCAGTCGGCACTGGCGATAAAGAGCTCTTCGTCGCCATCATTACCGAAATAGAAGATGCGCGAATGCTCAAGGAATCGCCCCACGATGGAGCGGACGGAAATGTTGTCCGACAGTCCCGGCACTCCCGGTCGCAGGGCACACACGCCGCGTACGATCAGCTGGATCTTCACGCCGGCCTGGCTTGCCTGGTAGAGTGCGTCGATCACGCCCGGCTCCAGCAGGGCATTCATCTTGGCAATGATCTGCGCCGGCTTGCCGGCACGGGCATGTCCGGCTTCACGAGCAATGCGCTCGACCATGCCCGGTTGCAGGGTAAACGGTGATGACAGCAGGTATTTGAGCTTGCTGGCCCGTCCCAGCCCGGTGATCTGCACAAAGAGGTCGTTGACGTCGCTGGCGATGTCTTCATTGCAGGTCAGCAGGCCAAAATCGGTATAGAGCCGGGCAGTACGCGGGTGGTAGTTGCCGGTGCCCAGATGGACATACCGGCGCAGGCAGCCTTCTTCCCGGCGTACCACCATCAGCATTTTGGCGTGCACCTTGTAGCCGTACACACCATATACAACGTGAGCACCGGCATCTTCCAGCCGCTGCGCCCAGCTGATGTTGGCTTCTTCGTCGAAGCGGGCCATCAGCTCGACGATGACCGTAACCTGCTTGCCCGCCCGTGCCGCTGCAATCAGCGACTCCATCAGCACGGAATCGGTACCCGTGCGATAGACCGTCATCTTGATTGCCACTACATCCGGGTCGCTGGCGGCCAGGTTCAGCAGGTCAATCACCGGCTGGAAACTCTGGTACGGGTGATGCAGCAATACGTCCTGCTTGCGGATGACATCCAGCAGTTCGGTTTTTTTGGACAACGCACCGGGCAAGGCCGGGACAAAGGGCGGGAATTTCAGCACCGGTGCATCGACCATGTCCGCCACCTGCATCAGGCGCACGAGGTTCACCGGGCCATCCACGCGGTAGACGTCCTCGCGCTGCAAGGCGAATTGCGCCAGCAGGTACTCCTCCATGTGCGGCGGGCAGTTTTCTGCGATTTCCAGCCGTACGGCCGCACCGTACTGGCGGTGACGCAGCTCGCCCTGCAAGGCCGTGCGCAGGTTCTTGATTTCCTCTTCTTCGACTGTCAGTTCGCTGTTGCGGGTTACCCGGAACTGGTAAAACCCCTTGACGGTCATGCCGGCAAACAGGTCATCAATATGCTCGTGCACGATTGATGACAGGAAAACAAAGGTGTTGGCTCCGGCCAGCTCTGCCGGCAGCCTGATCACGCGCGGCAGGATGCGCGGAGCCTGCACGATGGCGATGCCGGAATCACGCCCGAAGGCATCCCGGCCTTCCAGCTCGATAGCGAAATTCAGGCTCTTGTTCAGGAGTTTGGGAAACGGGTGGGCCGGATCAAGACCGATCGGCGTCAGGACCGGCAGCACCTCGCGTACGAAATAGCTGCGAATCCAGATACGCTGCGCATCGGTCCATTCCGCACGGCGCAGGAAAATGATGCCGGCGTCACGCAGGTCGGGAAGGATATTGTCATGCAACACCTGATACTGCCGCCGGACCAGGGCATGCGCGGCCCGGGCAACCAGTCCGAGTGCCTGCTGCGGTGTCGACCCGTCGGGCAGGACCCGGTCAGGGTTATGCTGGACATTGACCTTGAGCCAGGCCACCCGCACTTCGAAAAACTCGTCCAGATTGGATGACACGATGCCGAGATACTTGAGCCGCTCCAGCACGGGTAGCGAGCTGTCCTCTGCCTGTGCCAGCACCCGGCGGTTGAATTCGATCAGACCGAGTTCGCGGTTCAGAAGCGTATCGGCAGCAGTAGTCACAGCATTCCCCTAAGACAAGGTGGCCTGAAACAGACCAAAACGGAGCGCCAGGCGCTCCGCAATTCTTTGACGTGGCCCGGTACCTTACACGGACGGCGGCACGAAACCTGCGGGCATGTCGGCCCCGGTACCAAAGAAATAGTTTTGCAGTTGCTGGGTCAGATATTGACGCGCACGACTGTCCGCCAGATTAAGGCGGTTTTCATTGATCAGCATGGTCTGGTGGCGAAGCCATGCCTGCCATGCCTCTTTGGACACGTTTTCATAAACCTTTTTGCCCAGTTCGCCCGGCAAGGGGGGAAAATCCAGACCTTCGGCCTCGCGGCCAAGCTTGATGCACTGAACCATGCGTGCCATGACGCTCCTTCTCGTACTGTAATGGGGTTATGTTGCAGTCTTGTGGCCCGAAGCACGAGCACTCCGGTGCCCTGCATCCTGACGGATGATGAACGGCTCAAGATTACAGGTAGATGGCTGCATTGTCGCCGCTTTCAAGCAAGCGAATCCGCTTCTCGCTGACAGGCTGCAAACAACTGGTCCGTATCGTGTGCAGCCGCGCTTGAGCCATCGACAATCACGGTCGGTTCCAGGCGACCGTCCTGGGCACTGGCGTTCCCCATGCCCCACCGCGACATGCCGATGACGTGCAGCCCGGGATCAAAGACCCGCCAGCACCCCTGGGGATTTTCCTTCTTGGCCTGGTACATTGCAGCGTCGGCAGCAGCACTCAGTGCGTCAGCGCAATTGGCATGGTCTGGTGCTACGGCAATACCGATGGAAGCAGAAACACGCCGGGCGACGCCGTCAAACTCGAATTGCAACGCCGAAACGCAACTCTCTATCCTCATCGCCAGACGGGTGGAATCATAGACATCCGCCTCCGGCAGCAGCACTGCAAACTCGTCGCCACCCAGCCGGCAGAAAAGCTCGTCCTGGCGTACGGTCCGGCTGACTGCCCGGGCAATCTCGATCAGCACCTCGTCTCCTGCGGCATGCCCGTGATTGTCATTGATCAGCTTGAAGTCGTTCAGGTCAAACGCCAGTAATCCCATCCTGCGCTGGCGCCGCTCGGCCAGCCTCCACATCCGGTCGATCTCCACCTGGAAACGACGACGGTTGAACACGCCGGTCAGGGTGTCACGCTCGGCCAGAAACACCAGTTGCTCGGCACTGGCCCGGGCAGCGGTTACATCCTCGCACAGCAGCAGGAAACCGTTGTCCTGGCAGCTTTCTCCTCCCTGGATGGCCGCCTGGCGAACCAGTACGATGCGCCCGTCCTCCAGCTTGTACTCCGACTCGGCCGCGCCCTCCTCAGGCCCGTTGCCGGCCAGCGCCGGCAACAGTCCGGACAAAGGACAACCCTTGATCTGCTCGGCCGGAGGCAGGAACCACAGCTGCGAAAACAGCGGATTGGCATACAGCACGCGCCACTCGGCATCAACAAACACCAGACCGAGGTGCAGCGAGGCCAACAGGGTATCCAGCCGGGCCTGCTCCTTGCGGGTATGGTGCAGATGCTGCTCGACCTCGTCCTGGGCGTTGCGCAGGTGGCTGACAGCCTGCTTGAGTGCTTCCCGGGTGGAACGTGCTTCAGTGCAGTCAAGCAGACTCAGGCGCAGTCCCAAGTAGCGGCTGTCGGGAGAATAGATCGGGGTCCAGCTAGCCACCACCCATACGGTACTGCCCGACGCATGCCGGACGCGGAATTCAAACCCCTGTCCCGGCTGGCGGTCGTTCAGCGATACCTGCAGGCCATGGGCCACGCGCGCCCGGTCCTGCGCATGGACCAGATTCAAGAAGGCTGCACTCGGTCCCAGACAGTCGCTGACAGCAAAACCGGTAATCCTGTAAATGGACGGATTGACCCAGGTAATGCTGCCGTCCGGCGCCACCCACAGCTCCCATGCATAGGTATGGTCGGCAATTGCATACAGCGTTTCTTGCTGCCGGTGCAGCGACTCCAGCTGTTCACTGACCCGGTCGCGCATGTTCTCGAAACTGCGGTAGAGCGCCTGGAACTCTCGTGTGGGCGCGGCCGGCAGGCTGACATGACGATCTCCCTCCTCAAAACGGCGGGCCGCTGCCAGCAAACGGCGCAGCGGACGCCCGACCCAGCGCAATAACAGCTGCTGCAAACCCCAGACTCCACTCACTGCCAGCAACAGCACCAGTCCGCCCAGCCACAGCATGTGCCTGACGGTTTGTTGCAGCGGCGAAATGTCCATTCCATAGCGCACGATACCGCCCGTGCTCTGGGGCAAGGCCAGTTGACGATGCCAGACCGGTCCCTGGGCAAGGAATGCCCACAGGTTTTCCGGAAGCTGTTCGTCAAGATCCCGTTCCGGCCCGGTCCTGCCAGTCTGGACACGCACCTTGCCGTTCCGGTCCAGCCATTGCAGATAAGACAGCCCTCCTGCCTGTTCCAGAATGCCGGACCAGGACGGCTGCTCACGGTTTGACGATCCGCCCTGGTCAGCCAGGGCCGCCATGGTCAGCAATGCCCGCACTTCAATGTCACGCTCGGTCAGGCTGTCCCTGACCAGGGTTTGCGCTGCCCATAGCGCCAGGCTGGCCAGAAGGCCGATCAAGGTCACGTTCACGACCAGACCAAGGCATACCAGCCGGGCCTGCAACGTGATCCGGTTCCAGAAAATACGCATGAGATGGGCATCCTGTTTCAGAATACCGGCCGTGATACGCATGCCGGCAGATTTTCTGGTTTGTAGCCCTCAAAACAATTGTCATCAATTGGTATATACACTTACCGGATTGTTTTAAAAGGATAAGTTTTTAACTTGCCGGCCATCCGGGTCAGGGTTGCGGCCAGGGCAGGCGCTCGATCAGCGATGATGCTGCGCGCTCCAGTCCGGCCTGCGGATTGTCTGCTGCCGGAACCGGGGTCGAATAAGTACTGACCGGATGGCCGGCCGGCAACGGCACGGTTTTCAGGTACAGCACCGACTGCTGCTCTGGGACCCAGCCACAATCCAGCGCCACCACACCACCAGGCCCCGGCCACCAGCCATTGCCCCGGCCCCAGCTCATGGCCGCACTCGGGCCACAGGCTCCGGTATATGGCGTCCGGTTCCACACGGTCTCCTTCTGTACTTCGAAGCACAGTCCAACCTGGGGCTCCCTGGCATTCTGCTGCCAGCCCGCCACTGCCAGCCGGGTCTGCAACCACTCGCCAAATCCGATCCCGGCAGCCGGCACGCACTGCAGGACATATTGCGGCGCCGCCATCACGCTCCCGGCCAGCCCCATGCCCAGCAGCAATCCGCTCCATCCCGCCGCTTTCCTGATTCCGTTCATGATCCATCCCTCCAGACACTACCGATACTTCACCATACACCCTGCTCCATTCAGCCGGACTGCACTGGCATGGCTTTTGTCTGTCCTATAGTGAAGTCAGTTATTTCACGAGGATTTCCTGATCATGTCAGTCTCTTTACCGACTTATGGCCAACTTACCCACCGTTGGGGCTGGCTGGTCGCCCTGGGCATCGTACAACTCCTGATCGGCACCGTCGGCCTGGTGATCAGCACGCTGTTCACCGTTGCCAGCGTGCTGGCTTTTGGTGCCATCCTGTGTGCCAGCGGCATCCTGACACTGCTCAGCGCGGTCTTTCACGGGCAAGGCTGGAAGGCACGCGGCGTTTCCATCCTCATCAGCCTGATGTATCTGGCCGCCGGTCTGGTCATGCTGTTTGCTCCGCTGCTGTCGGCCGAGTGGCTGACCCTGATGCTGGCCGGCTGGCTGATTGCCGTCGGCTTCATGCGCGCCGTCAAGGGCTGGCAGCACCGGCCGGAACACGGCTACGGCTGGGTGGTGCTGGGGGGCGTGCTGGTGTTTGTTTCCGGCGTACTGCTCCTGATGAGCTGGCCGGGATCGGGCTTCTGGGTCATCGGCCTCTTCATCAGCGCCGAGCTGATCTTCGCCGGCTGGACCTCCATCATCGTGGCACTGGCCGCCCGGCGCGCAGCCCACAACCAGCCTCCGCATCCGGATCATGAGGCCGGCACACCGGCCGGGCTGGCTGGCTGATTCACTCCCAGTATCCGGGCACCTGATAGCACTGCTTCAGATGCCCGATAAAGGCACGGGTACGCAAGGGCAGATACTTGCGCTGGGGTACGACGGCACAGACCGGATAATCCGGTGACGAAAACGCATCCAGCACCGTCACCAGCCGCCCTTCGGTCAGGTCGTCCTTCACCTCCCACAACGAGCGCCAGGCCAGCCCCAACCCCTTGAGCGCCCAGTCGTGCAGCACGGCACCATCGTTGCAGGCCAGCAACCCGCTGACTTTCCAGTTCACCAGCTTGCCGGCCACGACAAAGCTCCAGCCACGCGGCTGGCTGGCTCCCAGTGTCAGGCAGTCAAAACGGGACAGGTCTTCCGGCGTCAGCGGTACGCCATGCCGGGCCAGGTATGCCGGCGCGGCCACCACCACCCGCCGGTTTTCCGCCAGCCGCACTGCCACCAGCGACGAATCCGCCAGATCACTGATACGGATGGCCACATCCACCCGCTCGGCCAGCAGGTCCACCAGCCGGTCCGACAGGTCCAGTGTCACCCGGATGTCCGGATTGGCCCGCTGGAAACTCGCCACATGCGGTGCCACATGCCGCCGCCCGAATCCGGCCGGAGCCGTCACCCGCAAATGCCCTTTCGGTCCCTGTACCCCGCTGGCCACGGCAGCTTCCGCCTCGGCCAGCTCGGTCAGCAGCCGCTGGCAGTCTTCAAAAAAAGCCGCACCTTCCTGTGTCAGCGTCAGGCGGCGGGTGGTTCGTACCAGCAGCCGGACTCCGAGGCGCTCTTCCAGCGCATCCAGCCGGCGACCGATCACTGCCGGCACAACGCCCTCCTGCCGCGCAGCAGCTGACAGGCTGCCCTGCTTCACCACCTCGACAAAGGTTTGCAGCTGACGAAAATCGCTCATTAGTGACGTAAAAGTAAAAAGTGAGATGGCATTTTATGGGTTTTTCCATCACTAGTACGAGACTAGACTGCTTGGCAACCGAGCATGCATTCCGACATTACCCTGGAGAAACTACAAGATGGCCCAACTGCCTCAAGGCGTGGAAATCACCGCTGACATCACTCCGGCCTTTGCCGACATCCTCACCCCGGAAGCACTGGCTTTCGTCGCCCGGCTGCACCGCCAGTTCGAAGGCCGCCGCCGCGAACTGATGGCTGCCCGCGACAGCCGCCAGGCTGAGCTGGACGCCGGCCGCCTGCCGGACTTCCTGCCGCAGACAGCCTCCATCCGCAACGGCGACTGGAAAATCGCTCCGTTGCCGGCCGACCTTCTGGACCGCCGCGTGGAAATCACCGGCCCGGTCGACCGCAAGATGATGATCAACGCGCTCAATTCCGGCGCCAAGAGCTTCATGGCCGACTTCGAGGACTCCAACTGCCCGAGCTGGGAAAACCAGATCAGTGGCCAGATCAATGTCCGTGATGCTTATCGCAAGACCATCAGCTTTGCCAGTCCGGAAGGCAAGCAGTACCGCCTGAACGATGAAATCGCCACCCTGATCCTGCGTCCGCGCGGCTGGCACCTGATGGAAAAGCACGTCAAGGTCGATGGCGAAATCGTGTCCGGTGCCATTTTCGACTTTGCCCTGTCGTTCTTCCATAACATCGCCTACCTGCAAAGCGTCGGCAGCGCCACCTATTACTACCTGCCGAAGATGGAATCGCATCTCGAGGCCCGCCTGTGGAACGACATCTTTGTCGCCGCCCAAAATGACCTCGGCATTCCGCAAGGCACCATCAAGGCAACCGTCCTGATCGAAACCGTCCTCGCCGCCTTCGAGATGGACGAAATCCTCTACGAACTGCGCGAACACAGCTCCGGCCTCAACGCCGGCCGCTGGGACTACATCTTCAGCTGCATCAAGAAATTCCGCGTCAACCGCGACTTCTGCCTTGCCGATCGCGCCAGGATCACCATGACCGTACCGTTCATGCGTGCCTATGCCCTGCTGCTGCTCAAGACCTGCCACAAGCGCAACGCACCGGCCATCGGCGGCATGGCTGCCCTGATTCCGATCAAGAACGATCCGGTCAAGAACGAAGCCGCCATGGCCGGCATCCGGGCCGACAAGCAGCGCGATGCCACCGACGGCTACGACGGCGGCTGGGTGGCACACCCGGGTCTGGTGCCGGTAGCCAAGGCCGAGTTCGATGCCGTGCTGGGCAGCGCCCCGAACCAGATCGAAAAACAGCGCGACGACATCAGCGTGACGGCCGCCGACCTGCTGAACTTCCAGCCGGAAGCACCGATCACCGAAGCCGGCCTGCGCATGAACATCAACGTCGGCATCCAGTACCTGGGCTCGTGGATTTCCGGCAACGGCTGCGTACCGATCCACAACCTGATGGAAGACGCCGCCACCGCCGAAATCTCGCGTTCGCAGATCTGGCAGTGGATCCGCTCGCCCAAGGGCGTGCTGGAAGACGGCCGCAAGGTGACGACCGAGCTGTTCCGCGAACTCCAGGCTGACGAAGTGGCCAAACTGAAAGCCGAATATGGCAACAAGTGGACCCGCCAGTACGAAGACGCCGCCCGCATGTTCGACTTGCTGACCACCTCGGACGATTTCGTCGAATTCCTGACCCTGCCGGGCTACGAATACATCGACTGAGTCCTGCACACGACATGCACAGCGCCCCGGTCCGGGGCGCTGTTTTTGTTGCCGGCAAACCCTGATCCGGATTCAGGAACCGGAAGCAGCAGGCTGGCGCACCACCGGATACCCGCCCAGGCTGGCGCGGTTGGCCAGCAGCAAGGCCGGCAGCACCAGCACTTCGTCGTCAAATTCCTGCACCGCTTCGCTCACCCGCCCGTACAACATTGCCGGCGACTGGCCGATAGCCTGCCCTTTTTCCTTGGCCGAGGCTGCTGCATCGCCAAAACGCAGGCCGTTACGGTCAACCGTGCCTGCACGGTTCTTGCCGTAACTGATGACAGCCACCGGTACCGCATTGCCGGCAATCTTGCCGGCAGCTCCCCAGAATTCGACATTCACGACCGGACTCTGGTCCAGCAAGCTGCCCCACTGCACCGGGACCGAGCAGATACCCGGATCCACCACATAGCCGAACATCGATCCGTACTTGTCATACCCGGCCGGCAGCCCCAGGGTTTTCCACGGCAGGAACTGGACTTTCCTGCCGGAGAGGCCGGCATTCTCCACGCCACCAGCATCAGCACTGCCACAGGGCAGACGCCCCATGGTCTGCATGTACATGGCCAGCGCCGCCTGGATGTCCTGCGCATCCTGCCCGCCGGGCACCCGGCCAAGCCGGTCATTCAGCTGGCGCATCAGCGGCAGCGACACCATGCCCAGCACCAGACCGATCACCACCAGCGAAACAGCCAGCTCGACCAGCGTAAACCCTTGTTGTTTCTGCATGTCCTTACCCCTTTGCCGACAGTGTCAGCGGTCCCCAGTTCGCACCGGCACTTGCCCGCTGGCGCAGGTAAAACACCGACAGCCCGCCCTTGAACTGCAAGCGCAAGCCCTGCGCCGCTTCAAACACCAGCCCGCCGGCATCCCGTGCCGACTCGCTGTAGCGCGTCACGCTCTCCAGTTGCTGCCACCATTTGCCGAGCGGCTGGCACACGTCCCGGACCGACAGGCCAATCCCTTCATCATCAAAATGATTCCGGCGGCTGAGCGTGCAGAGATACACCCAGTCGGCCAGTTTTCCGGCCTGTCTCTGAGTCTCCAACAACCGCCAGGCACCATTTCCGGTTTTGTCCTGAGGTGCCTGCAACAGGGTGGAAAGCGCAGAATCAGGACTGTCGCAGCCGGACTTGACCCCGGGCTCCTGCCCGAACGCCACCTGCCAGGCCGTCACGAACCGGTCCGTCAGGCATGCCCTGCCGTCCAGCTGCTGCCAGTCCTGCACCAGTGCATCATCACCCGGCAACTGCATCCCGACCGGTGTCGACCGCACCGATCCCAGCAGCACCCCCAGCCCCGCGACCTGTTGCAGGACCGGCAGCAAGGCCAGTTGCAGCTCGCGGCGGGTCAGGGTCACGTAGGCTACGGACGACGTGGCAGAACCAGCCGCTGCACTGCGGGTCAGCGCCACCGGCCGGCTGGTATCGATGCAATTGGCCAGCGTGCCGCGGCTTCCGGGCGAAGCGCCGGCCAACGGCTTTGCCCACCCCGGATAGGCGTTATCCGCCGTTGCGGCGCCCGTGTTCAGCAGTTGCGAAAATCCGGCCGGCATCCGGTCCCGCACCAGCAGCCCGAGGATGTCACGGGATGGCTCGGTCGCCGCAGGCTCGCCCTCCAGCAGTACGGCCGGGAACAGGTCCCGGTTTTCCAGATCTGCCGCCGTCAGCGGGCAAATCTGCACGCTGCCGTTCCGGCAGGCGTTGCCGGTGGTAAAGAGGCGGCTGGAAGCAAACAGCCAGATGCCGTTGCCACTTGGGACATAAGGCGTCAGCCCGGAGTCGGCAAACGGAAAAACCCCGCCGCAAAACTGGCCGTTGGCCACGCTGAACAGCGGTGCGGCCTCCCCGACCTGCTGGTTGCCGGCATCGGTTCCACCGCCCAGATACGGAGGCCGCAACTGCCCCTTGTGCATCGGCCATGCCCGCGTCTGCCAGGCGCCCGCCTGGCCGGCCGGCCAGTCCAGACCGGCCGGCAACCGGTCATCCTCGCGGCTGATGCCACCACCGATCCACGCCAGCGCCACCTGCTTGGCCGTACCCAGATCAGCCTGGCGTTGCAGCCGCATCTGCCGGTAGCCCTCTTTCAGTTGCCCGATGAACGGCAAGACCAGCAACAGCAGCAACAAGGGAACAAGCACGGTCAAAAACGCCATTCCCCGTTGCGGGCCTGCGGCGACAGAAACAGAAAATCCCTTTAACATGCCTGAAAACTGAATTTCGTCTTGAAAAATAACCTTTTGCACAGGATTTTCTTTTGTCATGAACGCTGTTTTACTGGCTGTCGTTCTCATGCTCGGGCTCTCGCTGGCCCGGGTGAACGTGGTGATATCCCTGATCGTGGCGAGCGTGGCCGGCGGATTGGCCGGCGGACTCGACATGGCCGTCACCCTCAAGGCCTTCAATGCCGGCATTGGCGGCGGGGCTGGCGTGGCCTTGTCATATGCCCTGCTCGGTGCCTTCGCACTGGCACTGGCGCAGTCGGGCCTGCCGCATGCGCTGGCTGACAAGCTGCTGGCGATGGTGCAACGCGGACAAGGCACACTGCTCAAGTGGGCCGTGCTCGGCGCCCTGGTCCTGATGGCCATATCGTCGCAAAACATCCTGCCCATCCACATTGCCTTCATTCCCCTGGTTGTACCGCCCCTGCTGTTCGTGCTGGCCAAATTGCGGCTGGACCGCCGGGCAGTGGCCTGCGTGCTGACCTTCGGCCTGATTACGCCGTACATGACTATGCCAATCGGATTCGGCGAAATCTATCTGAATCAAATCCTGATGAGCAATGTCGCCAAAGCCGGACTGGACACCTCCGGCATCCATGCCAGCCACGCCATGCTGATTCCGGCCCTGGGCATGATTGCCGGCCTGCTGATCGCGCTGTTTGTCAGCTACCGCAAGCCGCGCGATTACGACCTTGCACAGATCAGCGACGTCGAGCGTGAATCCGTGGCGTATTCGTCACGTTCCATCTGGGTATCGGTCATTGCCGTGGCCATTGCCTTCGCCGTGCAGCTGTCGGTTGATTCGATGCTGATCGGCGCACTGGCCGGCTTTCTGGTATTCGTGCTGGGCGGCGTGGTCAAATGGCGCGAAGCCGACAGCATCTTCAGCGACGGCATGAAAATGATGGCCACCATCGGACTGGTGATGATCGCCGCTGCCGGTTTTGCCGAAGTACTGAAGGCCACCGGCGAAATCGGTGCACTGGTGCAGACCTCTGCCGACGCCATCGGCCACAGCAAGCCCCTGGCTGCACTGCTGATGCTGCTGGTCGGCCTGCTGGTCACCATGGGCATCGGCTCGTCGTTTTCAACCATCCCGATCCTCGCCGCCATCTACGTGCCGCTGGCCATCGAAATGGGCTTTGGGCCGCTGGCCATCGTCAGCCTCGTCGGCACGGCCGGCGCCCTGGGTGATGCCGGCAGCCCGGCGTCGGACTCCACCCTCGGCCCGACCGCCGGTCTGAACGTGGACGGCCAGCACAACCACATCTGGGACACCGTGGTGCCGACCTTCCTGCACTACAACCTGCCGCTGCTGGTGGCCGGCTGGATCGCCGCCATGGTGCTGTAAGGAGTACGGACCTCGACGGGCAGGACACCTGCCCGCGCCGTCCTGCGGAATCGCCGGCCTCCCCGTGCAAGCTCCGCTCCGGCCGGCTTGCCGCCATGGCAACGGAACGCCGCACAGGCAGCCGTCTCCGGACCGGACTGCCCGTATTCGTGCCTGGATCTCTTTCTCCCGTACGGCAGCCTATACCTGCCGATTGCCGGCTGCTTTCCCGCCGGATGTGACCCGTGCTGCCGCCCCACGCAGGCCTGTACCCGCAGCTCATCTAGCGCAGTTGCCCCGGCTGCCCGGCTCGCAGTTCGGTGGCGGGCTGGCATGGACATCACTGCCGCACATCAGGACCAGCCGCACCAGCGACCGGGCAGAAGCCGGGCATGTTGCCTGCCGGACCCGGACTCGCAGGTCCGGCACGGCCTTTCACGGTGCGGGCCGGAGCCCTCCGGAATCCGGCTGGGGTTCGGCATCGCCCGGTCCGGCCGGTTGCTGCCTCACCGGAGCGGCTCATCGCGCCAGCCCGGATCCCAATAGCGCGGCCGCTGCCCGCGCCAGCCGGACACGGCCACCTGGTCGTGCAGCTGCACACGGATGGCCCCCTGCCAGTCGGTACGCCAGCGCTGCATGCCCGCCTCCCGCAGACGTTCCCAGACCTGGCGCTGCGGGTGCCGGTAACGGTTGCGGTAGCCGGCGCTGACAATCGCCGCCTGCGCGCCCACGGCTTGCAGGAATGCCATCCCCGATGACGTGCGGCTGCCGTGATGCCCCACCAGCAGGACGTCGCTGGACAACGCCGGTTCGCCCAGCAGTTCCGCCTCGCCCGCCTGTTCCAGATCCCCGGTCAGCAGCATCGAGCGCCCCTGCCGGCTCGTGACCTTCAGCACGCAACTGGCATTGTTGTCGCTGGCACTTTCCGCTATCCCTGCAGACGGCCACAGCACGCGGAATTCCACCCCGTCCCACGTCCAGCGCTGTCCCTGGCGGCAAGCGGCAAATCCCTGCCCCGGCCAGCGCCCGGGCCGGCTGCTCCAGCGTCCGGCATCCGGCCACAGCGGTGCCAGCACGGCCCAGCCGCCGGCATGATCGCTGTCGTCGTGCGACAGCATGACCCGGTCCGGCGAACGTACCCCCCGTCCGGCCAGATACGGCAGCAGCGTGCGGCTGGCGGTGGCACCGGACGGCCCGCCCGGACCGACGTCGTACACCAGCGTATGACTGGCGGTTTCCACCACCACGCTCAGACCCTGGCCGATGTCCAGCACGGTCAGCCAGACTTCGCCCGCAGCCGGGCGCTCCGTCACCGGCCAGAGCAACGGCAGCCACAGGCAGGCTGCCAGTCCGCGCAACGACCACGACGGCAGCACCATCAGCACGCTGCCGAGCAAGGCCAGCACCACGGCCCAGCCGGCCGGTGCCGGAATCTGCCATTGCGGACCGGCAGCCAGCCAGCGCAGGGGCTCCAGCGCCAGCCCCAGCAACCAGGCGACCAGTTGCAAGGGCGCATCGAACGGTTGCAGCAGCACCAGCAACGAGGCCAGCGTCAGCGCACCGCCCAGCACCGGTGCGGCGTACAGGTTGGCCAGTGGCGACAGCAGCGGCAGGCTGCCGAACCAGGCCAGCAGCAGGGGCACCGAAGCAGCCGCGATCGCCAGCTGGGCTCCGGCGACGGCAGCCATGCCGCGCCATGCACCCGGACGACCGCTGCCGACGGCCAGCAGGGCCGCCACCAGCCCGAAGGACAGCCAGAATCCGGCCTGTGTTGCCGCCCACGGGTCCGGCAGCAACACGGCCAGCAAGGCCAGCAACCACACCTGACGCATCGGCCAGCGCCGGCGCTGCTGCAAGGCCCAGCAACCGGCTGCCAGCATGTAAAGGGCGCGCAGGGTCGGTACCGAACTGCCGGCCAGCAGGGCATAGCCTGCCGCGCCGGCCAGTCCGGCCCAGGCCGCCAGCGGCCGCAGCGAACGGCCCCGCCAGGTGCGGCGACGCACCAGCCAGCCGGCCAGTCCGGTCAGGGTGCCGGCCAGCAGTGCCAAGTGCAGGCCGGAAATGCTGACCACGTGGGTGGTGCCGGTCCGGGCCAGCCATTGCCATTGTTCCGGCGTGATGGCGCGCGTGTCGCCAATGGTCAGGGCCGCCAGCAGTCCGGCTCCGGCCTCGGTACCGGCCACCGTCCGGATGCGCCCGGCCTGATGCGCGCGCCAGCGGTCGATCCGGGCGGACACGTCCTGCCACGGGGTTGAAAGGCGTTCGGGCGAACGGGCCTGGCAACGCGCCAGCCAGCCCTGCGCCATCAGCCAGCCTTCCATGTCGAAAGCGTACGGATTGGCCAGCGCGTGCAGTCGCTGGCAGCGCAACTCTGCCTGCCAGCGGCTGCCGGCCAGATCGGCCGACGGCTCGACCGGCAGGCGGACCTGTATCCGTGACGGCAAAGAGAAGCCTTCCGGCACCGCCTCGACGGCAGCCACCACCTGCACCCGGCCCATACCGTCCACTTGCGGCAGTCCGCGAATGGTGAATTGTGCCGTCACGGGCTGCATTTCCTGCGCGGGCGGCAGCTGTTCGGCCAGACGCAGGTCCAGCCGCCAGACGCTCCACAGTACACCCAGGCACAGCCAGCCCCAGGCGGGCCAGCGGCCGCGCACGCCGGCCCAGCATCCCAGCAGGATCACGCCGGCGGCGACCCCGTGTACCGGCAGGGAGACAGGCAGATGGGGCGGCAGCATCAGGCCCGCGACCAGCCAGGCAAGGACAGGCATGAAGGCAACGCCCCGGAAGACAAATATTCATTTTGCATGAAATGATTTTTCCGCGCGGGCTTTCGCGCTAGCGGTCCAGCGCCGACAATGTGCCTTTGCCCCGATTAATGGTTGCCATGTTTCACGGTTTGCTCGCCACGCCCGACGTTTCCCCCGCCACGCTGGAGCACTTTGCCGCCGGTTACGGCCTGCCGTGCCTGGCGACGCCGCCGGGCGAAGGCTACTGGCTGGCCTGGCGCGCAGGCGTACTGGGGCTGGAAAGCCCGCACCACGGTGCGGTGACGTCCGATTTTGTCGGTGGCGCTGCCCGGCACCGGCGCGAATTCGGCGGCGGTGCCGGGCAGCCGGTCGCCCGCGCCATCGGCCTGAAGGGCAGCCAGCGTCCGCAGGTGGTCGACGCCACCGCCGGACTGGGCCGCGATGCTTTCGTGATGGCCAGCCTGGGCTGTCGGGTCACGCTGGTCGAGCGCTCGCCCGTGGCGGCGGCCCTGCTCGACGATGCACTCGCCCGCGCCCGGCTGGACCCTGCCACGCACGAGATTGCCGCCCGCATGCAGCTGGTGTTTGCCGATGCCGCCGACTGGCTGGCACAGCAGCCGGCCGGCAGTGTGGACGTTGTCTACCTGGACCCGATGTTTCCCGATACCGGCAAGTCCGCCGCGGCCAAAAAAGAGATGCAGGCGTTTCAGGTCGTGGTGGGGGACGATCTGGATGCCGGCCGCCTGTTGCTGGTGGCGCGGCAGGTTGCCGGCAAGCGGGTGGTGGTCAAGCGCCCGCGGCTGGGTGCGCTGTTGACCGGTGAAAAACCCGCCGGCCAGCAAGTGGGCAAAAGTACCCGCTTCGACCTCTACGCCCCGCTGCCATCCGCCAGCGCCTGAGAGGCTTGAGAACAACCTATTTTCTCTACACGCCGGAGCATGCCTGACCAGGATCCGGCCAGCGTTCGCCCCGGAGTTTGCTCACCGCACCCGGCTACCGTCCCGCCGACAGGCCGTGCACAAGCACACCGGAAAACCGCGGCGAGCCAGCCCGGCAATCCCGGCCCGTCCGGCATCGGCACCTGCCGTACTCCGGCTCAGAAGCCAGCCGGTTACCTGGCCCGGTTTCCGCGCGGTCCGCAGCCGGGGAATCCGGCAACCATGCCTGTCCTGCTCCGGCCCTGATGCCGTTTACAGCATCCGCAGGAAAATGCCCTGTCAGGGTCTGCCTGCCACCATCAGGAAGCTACCGGCTGATCTGGCCAGCGTCTGCCCCCGCTATGCCATGCCGGTACGTTTGGCTGGTGCGGAAGGCATCGGGATGACTTTCCATGCGCCAGTTCACCGCCCTGAAACCCCCGGTTTGCGGTCTCGCACATCCGGTTGCTACCGCAGGCAGCTCCGGGCTTCACGGCACCAACGGCAACATCCACAAGGCCCGCAGCAGCTTGCATGCTTGCCGCACCGGGCAGGCCGGAAAACTACCCGGCCTCCGGCCCGGCTGCCGTCACGGGACGGGTGCCGATGCGCCCGAAGTCAAAGTGCTCGCGCGCCCAGGCCCACAGTTCGGCCAGCGGCCAGCGACTACCGGGAACAGGCTGGTTCAGCCGCCTGAGCGCCAGCAGCAGCTCGTCGGCGGCATGGTCGGCGCAGATGGCCGGCGCCAGCGTCTGCTTGGACAGTTTTTCACCCGCTGCATTCACCACCAGCGGCACATGGGCGTGGCGCGGCACCGGCACGCCCAGTGCGTGCATCAGCACGATCTGCCGTGGCGTGGAATCCAGCAGGTCGGCGCCGCGCACGATGTCGGTCATGCCCTGGTCGGCATCGTCGACCACCACCGCCAGCTGGTAGGCCCACAGGCCGTCTGCCCGCCGCAACACGAAATCGCCGACATCACGGGCAACGTCCTGCACCTGCTCCCCCACGATGCGGTCGACGAAACGCACCGGACCGGCTGGCACCCGCAGGCGCCAGGCACGGGCAGCCTGCCCGGCCGGCAAGCCGTGGCGGCAGGTGCCGGGATAGACCGGGCCGTCAATGCCGCGCACGGCCGCGCGGGCAATGTCCTTGCGGGTACAGGCACAGGGATAGGCGACACCGGCAGCGATCAGGCGCTCCAGCGCTGCGGCGTACCGCTCGTGCCTATCGTGCTGGTAGACCAGTTCGCCATCCCATTCAAAACCGAAGGCTTCAAGCGTGGCGAGGATCCGGCTGCTGGCACCGGGCATTTCGCGCGGCGGGTCGAGGTCTTCGATCCGCAGCCACCATTCGCCGCCGTGGCGGCGGGCATCCAGACAGCTGGCCACGGCGGTCAGCAGGGAGCCTGCATGCAGCAGGCCGGTCGGACTGGGAGCAAAACGGCCGCGGTAGCGGCGGACAGGAACGGAAGTCACGGCTAAACGGTATGGAGTTTCTAGAATGGAGGCTGGAACGTCAGCGCAAGGATAGCCGCCATGACCCACGTCGTCACTGAAGCCTGCATCCGCTGCAAATACACCGACTGCGTCGAGGTGTGTCCGGTGGACTGCTTTCGCGAAGGCCCCAATTTCCTGGTCATCGACCCGCGTGAATGCATCGACTGCGTGCTGTGCGTGGCCGAGTGTCCGGTCGGTGCCATCTATGCCGATGACGACGTACCGCCCGACCAGCAGGATTTCATCGCGCTGAATGCCGAGCTGGCGGCCCATCCGGAGTGGCGCCCCATCACCATGGCCAGGCTGCCGCCGGACGATGCCGACGACTGGGCACGGGTGCTGGACAAGCGCCAGGAGCTCGACCGCAACGGCGCCTGACTTACCGGGCGGTAAAGCGCAGGACGTAGGCCTTGCTGCCCACATCCACCCGCATGTCCCAGTCGCGCGCGCCGCTGGCACACACCGGCAGCATGACCCTGGCGGTCCAGCGCCGGTCTCCGGCAGGGATCAGCCGATAAGGCGGTACGCCCATGTCCATGCCGGGCATTTCAAAACGCGCCATCGGTGTTTCGCCGGTACCGCTGACTTCGATTTCGAATGGCTTGCCGTGCACGGGTGGCGTGGCGAAGCGCAGGCTGGCACCGCTGTCACCCAGTTGGCAGACACGAGCCGTATCCGGGCAGGTCAGCATTTCGGCAGTGGCCGGTTTCGCCTCGCCGGCCCAGCCGTACCACAGCACCCCGAGCTTGAACACGCCCAGCACGACCAGTGCCAGGGCAATCCAGAACCAGCGTTGCATCTGCTTGCGTGTCATTGCCATGCTCCCCGCATCATGGCGATTCCGTGCGCGCCATGCGCCTGTGCAGCCTGCATGTCCTGCGGCTGCATGCCGCCCAGGGCGTAGACCGGCATCGGCCAGCGACCGCCGGCCAACCCGGCAAAGCGTGACCAGCCCAAGGGCGGAACGCCGGGATGGCTGGGCGTGGGCATGACATGCCCCAGCATGACGTAATCCAGTCCCAGCCGGGCAGCCTGCTCAAGTTCTTCTTGCCTGTGCACCGACGCACCGGCCCAGTCGGCCGCCGGGCGGGTGTCCAGCGCCATCAGCTGTGCGGCGGTCAGATGCACGCCGTCCAGCCCGGCCACCAGCGTCGTGGCACCGGCCAGCAGCACGCGGCCGCCGCAGCCGGCGGTCAGTGCCCGGATTTCGTGCGCCAGCTGTACGCGGTCGGCTTCGGCCCAGCCGGGCTCCCGCACAACCACCAGCGGAAAGGCGGCAGGGTCGGCGCCAATACGCGCGAGGATGGCGGCAGCTCCGGTTTCGCCGGCACAGGTCAGCGCCAGCGTGGCCGGCAAGGACAGTGCCCGGAATACCGGCGTGTTGGCCGGCAACACCGGTGCGACATTCAGGGCACCGGCCGCAGGCTGCCACGCCCAGGTCTGGCCTTCGCGCGCCTGCGGCTGCCCTTGCCAGCGGGTCACCCGCCAGAACGACAGCCGCACGCTGGCGTGTTCGTAGTGAAAATGCTGGGTCAGCCACGGCGTGGCTTCTTCGACGGTCAGCCCCAGCTCTTCGTCAAGCTCGCGTACCAGCGCCTGATACGGTGTTTCGCCGGCTTCCAGCTTGCCGCCGGGGAACTCCCAGTAACCGGCATACGGCTTGCCCTGCGGCCGGCTCGACAGAAAAAAGTCGCCGTTCGGGGCCAGCAGCACCCCGGCGACGACATCCACCCATTTGGTCATGATGCCTGTTGCTTTGTATCCCCGTAACGCTGGATGCCACGGCGCTCTGCCCACTGGAGCAGCCGCCGGTACACCGGGTCGGGTACGTATTGGTGAATGATGTTTTCCCAGCCCATCGGGCCGACCAGCCCGCGCACCATGGTGGACGACACCTCGGCAAATTCGCGGGGCGGCAGCAGGAAAATGGTGTTGATGTTCGGATACAGGTCCGAATTGATGTAGCGCATGGCGCGCTCATACTCGTAATCGCTGGTGGTGCGGATGCCGCGCACGATGTAGTTGGCCCCCACCGACTGGGCGTACGACACCAGAAACTGGTTGTCGAAGACTTCGACGCGCAGGTTCGGATACTGCTGGGTGGTTTCCCGCAGCATGGCGGCCCGGTCTTCAGCGCTGAAGGTGCAGTGCTTGTCGGGGTTGACCCCGATCGCCACGATCAGCTCGTCAAACAGCTCGACGGCCTGCTGGATCATCCACAAATGGCCATTGGTCACCGGGTCAAAACTGCCGGCATAAACCGCGCGTTTCAAGGATTGCCTCCCGTTGCAGTGCAAAAACAGGATGCGCGCACTGTAAACGCAGCATGGAACCGCGGCAAAGCTTTTTGCATGGCAGCATGAAAAGAGACTGCTCAGTACTCACCCAGAATGGCCCGCCATTCCGGCGAGTCAGGCAGGCAATATGACGTATCAGGCAATTGCCAGAATGCTCCCCGTTGCAGGAGTGCGACGATTTTCCGCTGCCCTGGCGACGGGGTCAGGTCACCGTCAAAGCCGGCCAGGGCAATCACTTCTCCTGTCCGCAACGGTGCCCGGTACACACTGGTCACCCGTACCCACACCTGCTCAAGCGGCCCGTCGCGCCGGGCCGGTTCGACCTCGACCGCCACCACGGCATCGGCCTGCTGCCACAAGGCCGGCGACCAGACCGTGACTTCTGCGGCCGGTGCACTACCAGCCATCAGCAGCCCGATTACGGCCCATGTAGTCCTCATGCTGGTTTCTCTCCACGGCGAAGCATCATCCATTATCGTCAGGCAAGACCGGTTTTCCCATGCCGCACCAGATAATGACATTTGACTTGGCGCGGCGTTTCGCGATACCTCTGGCGCATCCCCTGTTTCCTGTCTTCCTGCCGGATGCCTTCTTCTTTCCGCTCCCGCCTGCCACGCCAGCTCCTCTGCCTTGGAACCGGTCTGGCATGTGCGCTTGCAGCATATGCCGCCCCCCGGATCGGCGATGTCACACCGGCATCCCTGACCACCACGCTGCTGCTGGCCGCACTGCTGCTCTCCTGGCTGGGCTGGGGCCTGAGCCGCCATTACTGGCGCCGGCGCGAGCATCTCTACCGGAGCCAGCGCAGCGAATTGCGTGACCTGCGGGCACAGTACGATGCCCTGATCGAGCAATCACTGGTCGGCATCTACATCCTCAAGGAACACACGCTGATCTACGCCAACCAGCGCGCCAGCGAAATGCTCGGGTATCCGGCCGGCGCACTGGCCGGCAAATCCCTTGTTGACCTGATGCCTCCCGGAGTGGCGCACGAGATCGGTGAATCAGTCCGCCGGCGTCACCGGGACAACATCACCGAACAGCACTACGTCCTGCCACTGATCCACCGCAACGGCCACCGGCTGTCGGTGGAACTGCACAGCCGCCTGACCGAATTCCGTGGCGAACGGGTGATTGTCGGCGTCGGCCTCGACATCAGCGCTCGCCTGGAAACCGAGCGCACGCTGCAACTGGCCGCCACCGTGTTTGAAAACTCCAGCGAAGGCATCCTGCTTACCGATGCCGACGGCACCCTGATCACCGTCAATCCGGCGTTTACCCGCATCACCGGCTACACCGAGGAGCAGGCACTGGGACGCCGCTCGCGCATGTTCCGCACCGACCACGTCGGCCAGGCCACCAACATGCAAATGATGCAGTCGCTGGCCGAACACGGGCACTGGCAGGGAGAAATGTTCGACCGCCACCGCGACGGCCGCCTGTATCCGGTCTGGCTGTCCCTGAGCGCGGTATACGATGAAGACCGGGTATCCAACTACGTCGGCGTGTTCACCGACATTTCGCGCCGCAAGGCCGCCGAAGACCGGCTGGTGTTCCTCGCCAGCCATGATCCGCTCACCCGCCTGCTCAACCGTGACGCCCTGTTCCGCAAGCTCGAGGACATCTGCCTCTCCGGCATCGAGCAGTCCTTTGCCGTGCTGTTCATCGACCTGGACCGCTTCAAGCTCATCAACGACAGCTTCGGTCACGCCACCGGCGACAACCTCCTGCGCATCGTGGCCGCACGCCTGTCGTTTGTCGTGGGCAGCAATGCCCTGCTGGCCCGCCAGGGCGGTGACGAGTTCACCCTGCTGCTGGAAGACACCGGCCAGCGCACCGCCGTCATCGACATGGCCAACCGCCTGCTGGACGAACTGTCACAGCCCATCACGCTGGAAAACCAGGAACTGCACATCACCGCCTCCATCGGCATCGCCCTGGCCCCCGAGCACGGCAAGGATGCCGCCACCCTGCTGCGCCATGCCGATACCGCGCTTTATCGCGCCAAGGACGCCGGCAAGAATACCTTTGCCTTTTTTACCCACACCCTGCACGGCCTCTCCAACCAGCGGCTGGCACTGGAAAATGCCTTGCGCCACGCCCTGCCGCGCAATCAGCTTACCCTGGCGTACCAGCCACAAATCGACCCGCACCGCCAGCGCTTGGTCGGTGTCGAAGTCCTGCTGCGCTGGCATCACCCCGAGCTGGGCCAGGTGTCCCCCGCCACCTTCATTCCGCTGGCAGAGGAAACCGGGCTGATCCTGCCGATCGGCCGCTGGGTACTGGAAACCGCCTGCCGGCAGCTGGCAGCGTGGGACACGGCCGGATTCAGCGTAGGACACGTCGCGGTCAACCTGTCGGCCCACCAGTTCAATGATCCCGGCCTCACGCATCACCTGAAAGCGGTCCTGTCGGACAGCGGCCTCGCTGCCCGCAGGCTGGAGCTGGAAGTGACCGAAAGCACCCTGATCAACAACCCGACCGCTGCCATCGCCCTGATGACCGAGCTCAAGGAACTGGGCGTGCGCCTGTCGATCGACGACTTTGGCACCGGCTACTCCAGTCTGGCGCAGCTCAAGCGCTTCCCGCTCGACACGCTGAAAATCGACCGCACCTTCGTCAGCGGCATTCCGGCCGATGCCAGCGACCTGGCCATCACCGAAGCCATCATCGCCATGGCCAAGAAACTGTCGTTGTCCGTGGTGGCCGAAGGCGTGGAAACAGCCGACCAGCGTGATTTTCTGGCCCGCTGCGGCAGCGAACTGATCCAGGGCTATTTCTACAGCCCGCCGCTGGCCGCAGAGGCCCTGCATTCGTTCAGCCGGATGTTCGACAGCGATGCGCCTCCGGTCGCACTGACCTGAGCCAGCCGGCCCGCTAACCGGTAGAATGCCGCCTTTGCCCTTTCTTGCCGGACCCCAGCGTGTCGCAGAAAAAACTCATCCACGGTTTTCATGCCGTCAATGCCCGCCTGTTCCAGTCGCCCAAAAGCCTGATCGAGATCTACATCACCCGCGGCCGTGAAGACCGCCGCATGCAGGAAGCGCTGGCCAAGGCCGCCGACGAAGGCATCCGGGTCATCCCGCTCGACAACGAACGGCTCGATGCCATGACCGGTCACGCCCGCCATCAGGGCATCGCCGCCGTGATCGATGCCAGCCACCGCATCGTCAACGTCGACGACGTGCTCGACACCCTGACGACCCCGCCCTTCCTCCTGATCCTCGACGGCATCACCGACCCGCACAATCTCGGCGCCTGCCTGCGCGTGGCCGATGCCATGGGCGTACATGCCGTGCTGGCCCCCAAGGACCGCTCGGCCGGCCTCAACGCCACCGTCAGCAAGGTTGCCTGCGGTGCAGCCGAAACCGTGCCGTACATCCAGGTCACCAACCTCGCCCGGACCCTGCGCGACCTCAAGGACCGCGGCATCTGGATCGCCGGTACCGACATGGACGGCCAGAGCGACCTCTACCATTTCGAAGCACCGGAATCACTGGCATGGGTCATGGGATCTGAAGGCGAAGGCATGCGCCGCCTGACCCGCGAGCACTGCGACCTGCTGGTCAGCATCCCGATGTTCGGCACGGTGGAAAGCCTCAACGTGTCGGTTGCCACCGGCATGGTGCTGGCCGAAACCCGCCGCCAGCACACGCTCGCCGCCGAACGCCGCCAGGCCTGAGCCGGCTGCACTACACTCCGGTTCATGACCCGCCTCGCCCGCCCGCTGTTTGCCCTGCTCGCCGTCCTGTGGACGGCGGGCCTGCTGCTGCTCGCGGCGCCGGCACAGGCAGCCTGTCATGACGGCATGCCGGCTGCGCACGAAGCCGGTATATCGCGCCGCCACGCCGCTCCCCCCGACGAACCCGCCCTGTCGGTCTGCCGCAGCGGCACCACTGACTGCCAGGGCGCCGTCGCCGGCAGCCACGCCTGTTGCGTCGTCGCCCTGCCGGCCGATGCCGTTCCGGCCGGCCTGCCGCTCCTGACGCTGGCCACCACCCGCCCGGCCACGGCAATCGCCCCGCTGGCCAGCCGGGCACTCCCTCCGCCGGACAAGCCTCCGCGCACCTGACCTTTCTCCCGCTCATGCAGCCGTCACCTTCCGGTGCCGGCCATGTCTGCCCGCCGGCCGGCTGATAGCCGCCGGCACGAGAGAAAGTTTCTGTCATGCAACGACGTCACCTGCTGACGGCGCTCGCCAGCCTGCCGCTGTGGCCGCTGGCTGCCCGCGCCAATCCGCATGCCCATCACGGCATGCCCGCCCCCGCATCCACGCCCGCCGCACCGGCTCCGGTCGCCCGCCAGCCCTTGTCAGGCGGTACCTCCCTGCGCGAACCGGCCCGCCTTGCCAACCAATCCGGCACGGCCGGCCGGTTTGCCGGCACACTGACCCTGGCCGAAACCCGCCATGCACTGCTGCCCGGCGAACCGACCCGGCTGTGGACCTTCAACGGCAGCGTACCGGGACCACTCATTGAACTCACCGCCGGCGACCAGGTCAGCCTGACCCTGCGCAACCGGCTGGCCGAATCCACCACCGTGCACTGGCACGGCCTGCCGGTGGCACCGGAGTTCGACGGCCACCCGCGTCAAGCCATCGCCCCCGGTAACGATTTTGTCGCCCGCTGGCAGCTGCCGGCCGACTGGTACGGTACCTACTGGTATCACCCGCATCCGCACGGCCGCACCGCACGCCAGGCGGCCATGGGGCTGGCCGGTGCCGTGCTGGTGCGCGATCCGGCGGACCCGCTGGCCGGCCTGCCGGAAAGCCTGCTGGTGATTTCCGACCAGCGTTTCGATACCGGCAACCAGGTGGCCGCCCACACATTGGCAGACTGGATGGACGGCCGCGAAGGCGACGTGGTGCTGGTCAACGGCCAGCATCACCCGCGCCTGACCGTCGCTCCCGGTGAAACCCGGCGCCTGCGCGTAGTCAATGCCTGCGCTGCCCGCTACCTGCGGCTGGCCGTGCCCGGAGCCAGACTGGTGCGGGTCGCCAGTGACGGCGGCTGGCTGCCGGCGCCGCAGCCGGTCGGGGACTACCTGCTGGTACCGGGCGAGCGCAGCGAATTCGTCGTCACCTTCCCGCACCATTCCGGCACACCGCTGACACTGGTGTCACTGCCTTATGCCCGGCAGAAAATGATGAGTCCGGAGCAGACCGCACCCGTCCCCCTGCTGGATATCGGGATCAGCAGCGGGCGCGAGCCGGCAGCGCCTTTCACCCTGCCGGCCACCCTCAGGCCGGTGGTGCCGCTCGGCGCACCGGTACGCCGGCGCGAAATCGTGCTGGACGAGCGCCCGCACGACATGGCGGCCCATGCCGGGCATGCCATGGCCGATCCGCAGCGCATGGTCGAAGGCCTGTTCCTGATCGACGGCAAGACCTACGACATGGACCGCGTCGACCTGGAGGCCCGCGTGGGTGAAGTCGAGGCATGGGAGGTGGTCAACCGCAGCCACATGGACCATCCCTTCCACCTGCATGGCGGCCGCTTCCAGCTGGTGGCCATCGATGGCCGTCCGGTCACGCCGACCTGGCGCGACACCGTCAACCTGCCGCCGCGCTCGCGCCTGACCCTGCTGACCCGCTTCGACCATCCAGGCGAACTGCTCTACCACTGCCACGTCCTCGAACACGAAGACGCCGGCATGATGGCCACCCTGCGGGTGCGGGCCTGAATTGCATCATCGTTTCGTGTTTTTTCCTGAATCCCGATCCAAACCGACTGGAGTTGTCATGTCTTACCGTCTTTCCCGCCTGCTGGCCCTGCTGACCGCTGTTTCAACCGTGCAGGCGCAGGCGCTGCCGACCGCCGTGGTCCACGAACAACCGGGTTGCGGCTGCTGCCACCTGTGGGTGGAGCACCTCAAGACTTCCGGCTTTGCCACCAAGGCCGCCGTGGCCCAGGACATCTGGCAGAAAAAGCAGCGTCTGGGCGTACCGCAGCAGCTGGCGTCGTGCCACACCGCCGAAATCGGCGGCTATGTGTTCGAAGGCCATGTGCCGGCCGATCTCGTCAAACAGGTACTGCGCGACAAGCCGGCCATCCGCGGGCTGGCCGTGCCGGGCATGCCGGCGGGGTCGCCGGGCATGGAAATGCCCGATGGCCGCAAGGACCGCTATCAGGTCATTGCCTTTGACCGTGACGGCAAAACCCGCGTCTACGCCACCCGCTGATGCAGGCATGAACGGGGGAGGGACATGACAGGCATCCCCTGAACCGGGGTCAGCCGTTACAATGCAGCGAGCTGACCCGTCCGACCTGCCATGCAACCGATCCCGTCCCCGCTCGCCCTGCGCGAAGTCGCCCCCGCCCAGTTGTCACGCCTGCTGCGCGACAACCGGCCCATGCTGGAAGTCAACCCGCTGCCGGCCAAGCTGCCCGACCTCAAGGACGGCGAACAGGTCAATGCCCGCGTGGTCGACTCGCTGTCGGGCAACCGTTTTCTGGTGCTGGTCAAGAACCAGCTCCTGACCCTCAACCTCAACCGCGGACAGATGCTGGCCGCCGAGCCGGGCTCCACCCTGCGCCTGTCGGTGGCGCAAATTTCGCCCAAGCTCACCTTCCATCTCAACGGCGACCCGCTCAGCGAGCAGGTTGATCGCCAGCTGTCGCGCGTCACCCTCTCGGGTGCCTCGCGCTACCTTGCCACCCTGCTGACGCAGGCCGCTCGCGGCAATGAAGACAGCCGTGCCCAGGCCACGCCGGATAGTGCCCGCACGCCCCTGATCGCCCGCCAGCCCAGCATGACCGCCATGCAGAACGCGCTGGCGGCCCAGCCCGACACCAAGGCCATGGCCCAGGCGCTGCGCCTGCTGGTCAGCGGCAGCGGCGCCTTTTACGAATCGCACCTGGCGCAGTGGGTCAACGGCCAGCGCCAGCTCGCCGACATCCAGGCCGAACCGCAGGCCAGGCTGGAACTGCCGCGCGCCCTGTTGTCACTGCTGACCCGACAGCATGCCGAAGCGGAAAACGAACCGGTCAGCGACCGTTACGCCAGCCTGCGCGCAGCCCTGCGCGGCCCGGACGAACAGGAGGCCACCGCCACCCGCCACCAGAATGCCAACACCGCACTGGGGCAACTGGTCGCCCGCCAGCTCGACACGCTGGAACACCGCCAGTTGCTGGTGCAGGGCACCGCCTGGCCGGAACAGGGTTTCGAACTGCTGGTCGAAGAAGAACCGCACGCCGACGAACGCGAAGCCGAAGGCGGCAGCGCCCAGCCCGGCAGCTGGACCGGCCGGCTGGCACTCAACCTGCCGCACCTGGGCCCGGTCGAGGCCCGCATCCGCCTGACCGGCAGCGGCGTGCAGATCCGCATGGATGCCCTCAGCCCCGCATCGGCGGCCCAGCTGGCCGCCCACCGCAACCAGCTGGCCGGACAGCTTGATTCCGGCGGTTTGACCCTCATCCAGTATTCGGTTAACCGGGACGCCTGATGAACCAGAAAGAACAACAACGCCGCAGCGCGGTTGCGCTGGCCTATCGTGAAGGCTCGGTCGCACCCAAGGTGACGGCCAAGGGCCAGGGCGAACTGGCGTTGCGCATCATCGAGCGCGCCCAGCAGGCCGGCGTGTTCGTGCACGAATCACCGCAACTCGTGAACCTGCTGATGCAGGTCGATCTCGACAGCCAGATTCCGCCCGAGCTCTACCAGGCCGTCGCTGAAGTACTGGCATTTGTGTACTGGCTGGAACAGCAGCAGGGCGGCGGCACGCCGCCGGAACACATCGCCCCGCCACTGCCGCTCCCGCCCACTCCTACCGAACAGCCCCGGTCTTAGCCATGATTCCCGAACTGCCCCGCCCCGCTTCCCGTCTTGCCCTCGGCGCCTTGCCGCGCGGAGCCGACAGCGCCCGCCTGGCGGCCCTAGCGCGCGCCAGCCGCCAGCCGCTGGTGATCCTGACCGCCGACCCGCAGGCCGCCCGCCGCATCGCCGACGAACTGCCGTTTTTCGACCCGGAACTGGAAGTGGCGTTTTTCCCCGACTGGGAAACCCTGCCCTACGACCAGCTGTCGCCCCACGCCGACCTAGTCAGCGAGCGGCTGGCCACGCTGTGGAAGCTGCGCCAAGGCAAGGCCGACGTGATCGTCACCGCCGTCCCGACCGCCATGGGCCGGCTGGCGCCGGTGGAATTCCTGGCCGGACGCACCTTCCTGCTCAAGGCCGGCGACCGGCTGGATGCCGACCAGTTGCGCGCCGACCTGGCACTGGCGGGCTACACCCACGTCACGCAGGTGTATGCCCCGGGCGAGTTTTCCGTGCGCGGCGGCCTGATCGACCTATTTCCGTCCGGCGCCGCCCTGCCTTACCGCATCGAGCTGTTCGACGACGAAATCGACACCCTGCGCACGTTTGACGTCGACACCCAGCGCACCCTCTATCCGGTCAATGACGTGCGCCTGCT
The DNA here is from genome assembly GCF_000423285.1 of Laribacter hongkongensis DSM 14985. Taxonomy (NCBI): domain Bacteria; kingdom Pseudomonadati; phylum Pseudomonadota; class Betaproteobacteria; order Neisseriales; family Aquaspirillaceae; genus Laribacter; species Laribacter hongkongensis. Next base: position 70,254 of record NZ_AUHR01000004.1, on the reverse strand, counting down.
GCCGGCGCGCGAATTTCCCACCGACGAGGGCGGCGTCACGGCCTTCCGCCAGCATTTCCGCGAAACCTTCGAGGGCGATCCGTCGCGGCGGCAGCTCTACAAGGACATTTCCGCCGGCAGCATCCCCGCCGGCATCGAATACTATCTGCCGCTGTTTTTCGACCATACCGCCACGTTTTTCGACTACGTGGGCGAGCAGGCCCTGATCGCCCTGCACCACGACACCCTAGCAGCGGCCGAAACCTTCTGGCGCGAAGTCGAACAGCGCCGCACCATGCTCGGCACCGATCCGGCCCGCCCGCTGCTGCCGCCGGCCACGCTTTACCTGCGTCCGGACGAACTGATGGCGGCCCTCAAGCCGTACGCCCGCTTCGAAATCGCTGCCGGCGGCGCATTGCCGGACGACCTGGCGCGCCTGCCCGACCTGACGGTCGACCGGCGGGCCGAGGTGCCGGTTGCCCGGCTCAAGGCCTTCCTCGCCACGACACCGGCCCGCACCCTGCTGGTGGCCGAAAGCCTCGGCCGGCGCGAAACGCTGACCCAGTTCCTGGGCGAATACGGGCTCAGGCCGCAGCCGGTCGATTCGCTGGCCGGCTTCAGCCAGGGTGACATGCGCTTTGCCCTGACCGTCGGCACGCTGACCGGCGGCTTTGTCGACCTTGAGCGCCAGGAGGCGCTGCTGAGCGAGGCCGACCTCTACCAGACCGTGGCGCGCACGCCGCGCCAGCAGAAAAAGCGCAGCAACACCGACGCCATGCTGCGCGACCTCGCCGAGGTCAAGGTCGGTGATCCGGTCGTGCACGAGGCGCACGGCATCGGCCGCTATCTGGGGCTGGTGTCGATGGATCTGGGCGAAGGCCAGACCGAGATGATGCAGCTTGAATACGCGGACGGCGCCACCCTCTACGTGCCGGTCAGCCAGCTGCACCTGATTTCGCGTTACGCCGGCCACGCCTCCGACAGCGTGCAGCTGACCCGGCTGGGCTCGCCGCAATGGGAACGGGCCAAGCAGCGCGCGGCGCAAAAGGCGCGTGACACGGCAGCCGAGCTCCTGAACCTCTATGCCCGGCGCGCGGCGCGCGAAGGCCATGCCTTCGAACTGTCAGCCCACGATTACGAGGCCTTTGCCGCCGGCTTCGGTTTCGAGGAAACCACGGACCAGCAGGCCGCCATCGAAGCGGTGATCCACGACATGACCGCCGGCCGGCCGATGGACCGGCTGGTGTGCGGCGACGTCGGCTTCGGCAAGACCGAAGTGGCGCTACGGGCGGCCTTTGTCGCCGCCATGGGCGGCAAGCAGGTGGCCGTGCTGGTGCCCACCACCCTGCTGGCCGAGCAGCATTACCAGAACTTTGCCGACCGCTTTGCCGACTGGCCGCTGAAGATTGTCGAGCTGTCGCGCTTCCGCTCGGCCAAGGAGCAAAAGGCCGCGCTGGCCGGCCTTGCCGACGGCAGTGTCGACATCGTCATCGGCACGCACCGGCTGGTGCAGCCGGATGTCGAATTCGCCCGTCTCGGTCTGGTGATCATCGACGAGGAACACCGCTTCGGCGTGCGGCAGAAAGAACAGCTCAAGCGCCTGCGCGCCAATGTCGATGTGCTGACGCTGACCGCCACGCCGATTCCGCGCACGCTGGCCATGTCACTGGAAGGCCTGCGTGACTTTTCGGTCATCGCCACGGCGCCCAACCGCCGGTTGTCGGTCAAGACCTTTGTCACGCCGCAAAACAACGGGGTGATCCGCGAGGCGGTGCTGCGCGAACTCAAGCGTGGCGGTCAGGTGTTCTTCCTCTACAACGAGGTGGAAACCATTGAGAACATGCGCGAAAAGCTCACGGAGCTGCTGCCGGAAGCACGGGTGCAGGTGGCGCACGGCCAGATGCGCGAGCGTGAGCTGGAACAGGTGATGCGTGATTTCAACCAGCAGCGCTTCAACGTGCTGCTGTGTTCCACCATCATCGAAACCGGCATCGACATCCCCAACGCCAACACCATCATCATCCACCGCGCCGACCGTTTCGGCCTGGCACAACTGCACCAGTTGCGCGGCCGGGTCGGCCGCAGCCACCACCAGGCGTATGCCTATCTGCTGACCGGCGAAGGCATGACCAAGGACGCCATGAAGCGGCTGGAAGCAATCCAGATGATGGAAGACCTCGGCAGCGGCTTTTACCTCGCCATGCACGACCTGGAAATCCGCGGTGCGGGCGAGGTGCTGGGCGAAGGCCAGTCGGGCGAAATGCACGAAATCGGTTTCTCGCTCTACACCGAGATGCTCAAGAGCGCGGTACGGGCGCTCAAGAAAGGTCAGGAACCCGATCTTGATGCGCCGCTGGGCGTCACCACCGAAGTCAATCTGCACGCCCCGGCCCTGCTGCCGGACAGCTACTGCCCGGACGTGCACGAACGGCTGGTGCTTTACAAACGGCTGGCAAGCTGCGAAACCGAGGGCGAAATCGACGCCATCCACGAGGAGCTGATCGACCGCTTCGGCCTGCCGGACGTGCCGGTGAAGACGCTGATCGACAGCCACCGGCTGCGCCTTGCGGCCCGCAGCCTCGGCATCGACAAGATCGATGCCTCGGACAGCGCGGTGCAGCTGACCTTCTCGCGCCAGACTCCGGTCGAGCCGGTGCGCATCATCCAGCTGGTGCAGGACAAGCGCAATTATCGCCTGGTCGGGCAGGACAAGCTGCGGGTGGAAGTGGCGCTGGCCGAACCGGCGATGCGTACGGCCCGGGTCAGGGAGCTATTGAAAGAGCTGGCCGGCTGACCATCCGGGTTGCCCGCCAGCGATGCCGACACGATAATCCCCTTGTCCCGTCATTGCCGGTTCGTTGACTTATGCTCATGCAAGAATCCAAACTGTCCATTCAGCGTACCTACCTGCTCAAGGTACGTTTTGCCACCGGCATCCATCCGACCAAGGTCAAGATCGAAACGGCGGAAATCCCGTTCCAGATCGACAGCAGCATCGACGATCTGGAAGTACGCCAGATGGGCAAGGAATACGCACGCCAGCAGCTGGCCGAACAGGGCTATCCGCTGGGTGAAATCCGCATCATCGAAATGCAGATGCTCTCCAGCAAGGGTTGACGCGGGCGGCCATGCCGCTCCCGACCGCTATAGTGATCGGTATCTGGTGATCACATCCGGCGAGGCTTCATGACCGCATCCAGTCAGGCACGGCTTGTCTGCACCCCGGGCCGGCTCAGGCTCGAAGGCCCGCTGACCACGCACAGCGTCGGCAGCATCTGGGCCGAGGCACTGGCGGCGCTGGCGGCCCAGCCGCAAACGCCCCTGACGCTGGATGCTTCAGCCGTTACCCAGCTCGACAGCGCCGGACTGGTGCTGCTGCACCGGCTGCTGCACGACCCGCGGCCGGCCAGTGCACCGGTCGCGCTGTCCGGACTGGCCGCCGAATACCAGCCGCTGCTGGAACGCATCCGGACAGCCTCGCTGACACCACCGGCCAGCCCGCCGCCCCTGTCTCCGGTCGAACGGATCGGTGCAGCCACGCTCTCCGGCCTGCACACCGGCCGTGACAGCGTGGTCTGGACCGGCGCCAGCGCCAGTGCCCTGTGGCGGGCACTGTGCCGTCCGGCCCGGCTGGAAGGTGCGCGTGTACTGGACATCATGGCCAGCGCCGGTACACAGGCCCTGCCGATCGTGCTGCTGATCGGCTTTCTGATGGGCACCATCCTCGCATTCCAGATGGGTCTGGTGGCACAGGGATTCGGTGCCGGCCTGCTGGTGGTCAACGGCATCGGCATCGCCATGCTGCGCGAACTGGGCCCGCTGATGACCGCCATCGTGTTTGCCGGCCGCAGTGGTGCGGCCTTTGCTGCCGAACTGGGCACCCAGAAGGTCAATGAGGAAATCTACGCGCTGCACACCTTCGGCATCGACCCGGTCGCGTTCCTGGTGCTGCCGCGACTGGTGGCTGCGGTACTGGTCCTGCCGCTCCTGACCGTGCTGGCCGACGTCATCGGCCTCTTGGGCGGAGCGCTGGTGATGCAGGCTTTCTCGGTGACACCGATGCAGTTCTACCACCAGACGCTGGCTACGGTATCGCTGACCGACCTGTATTTCGGGCTGGGCAAATCCATGGTGTTCGGCCTCTTCATCGCCCAGATCGGCTGCCGCCAGGGCCTGTCGGCCGGTCAGGGGCCGACGGCCGTCGGTGTGGCTGCCACGCGGGCAGTGGTGTCCAGCCTGATCTGGATCGTGGTGATCGACGGCCTGTTTGCCGCCTTGCTCGGACAGTGGCAAAGCACATGACGGCCGTGGTGGAAGTGGAGCGGCTGCGCATGGGCTACGGCCAGCGCGTCCTGCTGGACGACGCCAGTTTCAGCGTGCAGCAGGGCGAGATCGTGGCATTGCTGGGCGGTTCCGGCTCAGGCAAGTCCAGCCTGATGAAGCTCCTGACCGGGCTGTTCCGGCCGCTGGCGGGCGACATCCGCCTGTTTGGCCAGAGCATCGTGACGGCCACGCCGGCCGAACGGGCAGCCCTGCAACGCCGGATCGGCGTGATGTACCAGCAGGGTGCCCTGTTCGGCTCGCTGACGGCCCTGCAGAATGTCCGCTTCCCGCTGGACCGCTTTACCGACCTGCCGCGCGAGGCGCGTGACGCCATTGCCATGTTGCAGCTCGACACGGTGGAAATGGCGGCGGCAGCCCACCGCAGGCCGGCCGAGCTGTCGGGCGGCATGGTCAAGCGGGTCGCCATTGCCCGCGCGCTGGCGCTGGGCGCCCGGCTGCTGTTCCTGGACGAACCGTCGGCCGGGCTGGACCCGATCACCTCGGCCAATCTGGACGAAACCCTGCTGGACCTGCGCGAGCGGTTCGGCCTGACGCTGGTGGTGGTCACCCATGAACTGGACAGCATTTTCCGCATTGCCGACCGCGCCCTGATGCTGGATGCCGCCAGCCACCGTCTGGTGGCCGACGGCGCACCGGCCGAGCTGCGCGACCACTGTCCGCTGCCGATGGTGCGGCAGTTTTTCCGCCGCCAGCCCGATCATCCCGGAGGACTTCCGTAATGGACGATACCCGCCCCCTGTTCCGCGTCGGCCTGCTGGTGCTCCTCGGCATCGGCCTTCTGGTCGTGCTGACCTTCCTGCTGGGCGCCCGCCGCTGGTTCCAGCCGTCGGTCGAGGTGGAAACCTACTTCAACGAATCGGTCAACGGCCTGGAGGTCGGCTCGCCGGTCAAGTTCCGTGGCGTGCAGATCGGCGAAGTGAGCGAGGTCACCGTCTCGACCTGGGTCTACCAGCTGTCGACCCCGCTGGAAGAGCGCCACAACTACATCATCGTGCGTTCGGTCCTGCGCGGCCGCGACATGGGCATTTCCCAGACCACCCTGCGCGAATACCTCGACCGCGGCCTGCGTTTCCAGACCCAGCTGGCCGGCATTACCGGGCAGCTGTACCTCGCGCTGGACTTCGTGCCGCGCAATGACTGGGGCGCGCCGTTGCCGGTCAGCTGGACACCGTCCTATCCGTACATTCCGTCAGCACCCAGCCTGACCAACCGCATCATCCACAACGCCCAGTCGTTCCTGGCCAGCCTTGACGAAGCCAACATCCAGCAACTGGCCCGCGACCTGAACGCCCTGATCGTGCGCATCGACGAACGGGTGGCAGCCCTGCCGCCGGAAAACGTGCGCACCACGGCCCGGAATGTGGCAGAAGCCAGCGCCAGGATCGACCGGCTGCTGGGCGAACTGGAGCACCGGCAACTGCCCCGCAATCTCGGCCTGCTGGCCGAACGGCTGCGTGCTGCCACCGACGACGGCCGGGTCAGGCAGTTGCTGGCCCGCCTTGACCAGCTGCTGGCCGATTCGGACTCGCTGGTTTACGACAACGCGGGCGAGCTGCGGCAGATCCTCGCCGAACTCTCGCGGACGCTGACCCAGCTCACCACCCTGAGCGCCACCCTGTCGCAGTCGCCCAGCGCGCTGGTGCTGAGTGCGCCACCGGCCCCCGTGGTGCTGCCCCCTGCCCCCGCTTCCACAGGAAACCGACCATGAGCCCCCTGCTGCGCCGCAGTGCACTGGCCCTGCTTTGCCTCGGCTGGCTGAGTGCCTGCCAGATCCTGCCGACCGAAATCACGCCCCCCACCACGTATGCACTCACCCTGCCGGCACCGGTGCCCGTAACGGCTCCCGCCCTGCCGGCCGTGCGCCTTGGCACCACCACGGTCGGTGCACCATGGAACGGCACTGCGCTGGTCTACCAGTTGTCTGACGTGCGCTTCAGCGCCGATGCCTATCACCGGCTGCTGTCGCCGGCCTCGACCTTGCTCAACACGGCACTGGCCGACTGGCTGGGCGCGCGCCAGCGCTTCGAGGCGGTCCTGGCACCGGGCTCTCCGGCCCCGGCCCCATGGCGGCTGGAAACCGGCATTACCGCACTGTACGGCGATTTCCGCTCGGCCAGCGCGCCACAGGCCGTCATCAGTGCCCAGTTCGTCATTGTCGATACCGCCGCCGTTCCCCGCCGCCGCCTGCTGGTACTGGACCTGAACCAGCGCATCCCGCTGGAAAGTGCTACGCCAGCGGCCCTGGTCGCGGGTTACCGGCAAGGCTGGCTGCGCATGCTGGAAGAGCTGGATGCCCGGCTGGCCAGCCTGAAGCCCGACAACACCTCCGCAGGGCATTCGTGAACCGGGCGCAAGGCGGGATGCCTGAGCCGGCAGATCCATGCTGGCCAAGGCGGTGTGCGGCAGAACAACACGAGGCGTCCTTCCGGGCATGGTTTCGATGAGACTCCCGACCGTCCAGACCTGACCGCTGCGCCCGGCCAGATGACGTTGTCCGGGGGGTACAAACCAGATACCAGGACCGGTGGCGGTACGGTCACCAGCCCATCCTGCTCCGGCCGGGACATCCGGCTTCCTAGCGGCCATACCCCGAAGCCTTTCATGCTTTTGTCAGCATTCGCCCGGGCCGCAGCCATGCCATGGACGGACGATCAGTTCAGGACTGGACAGGAAAGAAATCCGGACGACAGCTGCCGGGTACGAAAAACGCCGCATGCTGACATGCGGCGCTTGAGAGAGACAAAAGGCGGGAATCAGGATTTTTTCTTGCCGCCGATCCGGCTTTCAGTGCCGGAAACCAGATTGAGGATGTTCTGCTTGTGCCGCCGGACCAGCAGCAGGGCAATGACGATGGTCAGCCCGGCATATACGCCAGGCTCGATGAACCAGGCCGCCACGGCCGTGGCCACCGCCGACACCATGGCTGCCAGCGAGGAATAACGGGTCAGCAGCGCCACGGCAAGCCACACGGCGGCAGCGATCAGCGCCAGCCAGGGATTGACGGCCAGGAGCACGCCCAGCGCGGTGGCCACGCCCTTGCCGCCGCGGAATGCCAGGAACACCGGCCACAGGTGACCAATGAAAACAGCCAGTCCGACCATGGCGATTTCGGGAGCGGCCAGGCCAAACGACGCACCGTATGTCTGTGCCAGCCAGACGGCCAGCCAGCCCTTGGCAGCATCTCCCAAGAGCGTCAGCAGCGCGGCCAGCTTGTTGCCGCTGCGCAGGACATTGGTCGCACCCGGGTTCCCCGAGCCATAGCTGCGCGGATCGGCAAGGCCCATACCCAGGCTGACGAGTACGGCAAACGGAACGGACCCCAAGAGGTAAGCCAATACGAGTGACGCTATCGTGGTCATGGCGAATTCAATACAATGTAAAGCTTTGCATTGTACGGGAAGGGTCTACAGCGCCCAATACCCGTATTCACTGGCTCCGGCATGGACATCATTTTCTTGCGCGAGGTGCGCGTCGACACCGTTATCGGCGTTTACGAATGGGAGCGCCGCGCGCCACAGACGATCGAGCTTGACCTCGATATCGGCATCCCCAGCGAAGCCCCCTGCCACAGCGACAACATCGGCGACACCATCCACTACGGCGTGGTCGTCGAGCGCCTGCGCGCGACACTGGCCGAACAGCATTTCCTGCTGATCGAGGCACTGGCCGAGCACATTGCCCGCATCGTGCGCGAAGAATTCGGCGCGCCGTGGGTGCGGGTGGCAGTCACCAAGCTGGGCATCCTGCCCGGAGTCAAAAAGGTCGGGGTCCAGATCGAACGCGGCCACCGGCCACGCTGAACCCGCCGGTACGGCGGGTCCGGTCCTGTACCTGACCGGTACATGCGGCGGAATCAGGCGGCATTGCAGCCAAACCGGCTGAAGCAGCGAAAACGGCCTCCGCCACCAGCGCATGCTCCGGCTGCCGGACGCGAATCAGTCAAACTGCCAGCGTAATGCCAGCATGCGTTGCCTGGGGTGCAGCAGCAGGCGCGTGCGCTTGTCCAGTTGCAGGCTGGGACGGAAGGCCAGCGCACTGCCTTCCAGCCGTTCGGCTTCCAGAGACAGCCCGCCGGCGATTTTCACCCGCCCCAGCGTAATGCCGTCACCAGCAGGCGGCATTCCCGGCAGACGGCTGCACAAGGTTGCCTGCGGCATGCAGCCGTTGCCGCTGGCCGGCCGGTCGGCCAGTCTGGCCTGGTTTTGCGGCGACCACGGGTCGCCGGCACCGAAAGACCCGAGGTTTTCCAGCGCCCAGGCTGACGAGCCGGACAATCCGCCCAGCAGGCACGCACAGGCGTGGCTTTTCCAGCGTTGCAGCAGCATGACTCTCTCCCGTGCGGAAACGCACCTCCCGCGCGGCGTTCGCGTGAGGGTGTCCTGTTTCTTGCAAGATAGTCAGCAACAGCCGGTCAGCCATGCCGTTCATCGTCTTAACGATTGCGCATGAAATCGGCCAGATCCCACAGGGCCTGGTATAGGCGCTGGCGCAGCGTATCCTCCAGCTCCAGACCGTCCAGCGCTTCACCCATGCACAGCATCCACTGGTCCCGCATGGATTCGTCCACGGAAAACGGCATGTGCCGCATGCGCAGACGGGGATGCCCGAAGGCTTGCACGAAAAGATCCGGTCCCCCGGTCCAGCCCGACAGGAACATGAAGAGCTTCTGGCGCGACGATTCCAGATCCGGCGGGTGAATGCCGCGCAGCGGCGCCACCCGTGGGTCGCTGTCCATCACGTTGTAGAAGCGGTCAACCAGCAGCCAGACGCCGGATTCACCCCCCAGCAGCTCATACAGCGTGCCGGCCGATGCCTGAACCTCGCTCATGCACACACCGGACGGACTTTGCCCGCCGCCTCGCCTGCCCGTTCCCGCGCCAGTTCGACCGAATCTGCCGCAGCCACGGCCACCCCCATGCGGCGACGCACGAAGCTTTCCGGTTTGCCGAAAAGGCGCAGGTCGCTGCCCGGCACGGCCAGGGCTTCGGCCACGCCTTCAAAGGCAATGCCACGGGCTTCGACGCCACCGTAAATCACCGCGCTGGCGGCAGCCGGCACGCGCATGTCGGTGGTAACCGGCAGGCCGAGGATGGCGCGGGCGTGCAGTTCGAATTCGCTGAGCACCTGGCTGGCCAGCGTGACCAGACCGGTATCGTGCGGACGCGGACTGACTTCGCTGAACCAGACTTCATCGCCCTTGACGAACAGTTCCACCCCGAACAGCCCGCGGCCGCCCAGTGCCTCGACAACCCGGCCAGCCACGTCGCGGGCACGTTCGCGCGCCAGCGGGCTCATCGGCTGCGGCTGCCAGCTTTCGACATAGTCACCGTTCTTTTGCAGGTGACCGACCGGTTCGCAGAAACGGATTTCCGGCTGGCCATCGGCACCCAGCGCCCGCACGGTCAGCTGGGTGATTTCGTAGTCGAAATCGACAAAGCCTTCGACGATCACCCGGCCGTTGTCCACCCGGCCCCCGGCTGCGGCGTAATCCCAGGCCGGTTTGACATCCGCCGGGCTGCGCAGCACCGATTGCCCCTTGCCACTGGAGCTCATCACCGGTTTGACCACGCACGGGTAACCGATGCCGGCGTCGATGGCAGCCTGCAGGCTGTCCAGACTGTCGGCAAAGGCATACGGCGAGGTCGGCAGGCCCAGTTCTTCGGCGGCCAGGCGGCGGATGCCTTCGCGGTTCATGGTCAGGTTTGCCGCACGGGCGGTCGGGATGACTTCGGCCAAGCCGGCAGCTTCGATCTCCAGCAGGGTGGCGGTGGCAATGGCTTCGATCTCCGGCACGATCAGCGCAGGACGTTCGGCCTCGACCAGCGCGCGCAGGGCGGCACCGTCGGTCATGGCGATGACGTGCGAGCGGTGCGCCACCTGCATGGCCGGTGCATCGGCATAGCGGTCAACAGCGATCACTTCGCAGCCCAGACGCTGCAAGGCAATCGCCACCTCTTTGCCAAGTTCGCCGCTTCCCAGCAGCATGACCCGGACGGCGGACGGGGAAAGCGGAGTACCCAGACGCATGAAAACTACCTCTCTGAAAACGATGGATGCGATCGGGCGGCATCCTAGCATGCAGGCCCTGATGCCGCCCTTGCCTTTGGGCAACTTGACCCAAGTCAACATGCCGAATATCCCTGAATGCAAAATGCCCAATTTGCATAAAAACAAGATGCCGTTACGCTCTACCCGCCACGAGGAATGCCCCATGCAGCCCAGCCGCCCCGTCAGCGCCCCGCGTGAATACGTCATGACAGACGAAGACATGATCATCAGCAAGACAGATACCCGCGGCAAGATTACCTATGCCAACCGCGACTTCATGCGCATCTGCGGCTACAGCGAGCCGCAACTCCTGGGACAGCCGCACAGCCTGATCCGCCACCCGGACATGCCGCGCGGCGCGTTCCGCCTGATGTGGAAAACCCTGCAGGCCGGCCAAGAATTCTTTGCCGTGGTCAAGAACCTGACCTGCGACAACGCCCATTACTACTGGGTACTGGCCAATGTCACGCCGGATTTCGACGCAGCCGGCCAGCTCAAGGGTTATTACTCGGTCCGCCGCCGTCCCAGCCGGACCGCCATCGAAACGCTGGAGCCGGTTTACGCCCGCATGCGCGAAATCGAGTCGCAGCGCGGCAAGACCGAGGCTCCTGATGCCTCGATGAACTGGCTGCTGGCCGAAATCGGCCGGCTCGGTTTTCCCAGCTACGAAGCACTTATCCTCGCACTCAACCACGACGTTCTCGACCGGAGCATCGCCGCATGACCCTGCGCCGCCCGCCGTTTCTGTCAACGCAGTTCCTGCTGGTCCTGACAGGCTACAACCTGCTGGTACTGGTCACCGTGCTGCTGGCATGGTCCGGGCTGGAGCCGCTCTGGAGCCTGTGGCTGATCCCGCCGCTCAGCCTCGCTGTCACCGCCTACGTTCTCGTCACCTCGCGCCGGCCGTTCCGCGTACTGGCCATCCTGCGCCACCACATCGGACTGGCCCGCAAGGGTGAACTGCATCACCGCACCACCCGTGCGCGTCACCTGGGTGAGGTCGGACAGGTTGCCTGGGAGCTCAACGATTTCATGGACCTGATCGAGAGCTACTTCAAGGAGATCAACACCTGCTTCAGCCGGGTACGCGAACACGACTTCCGCCGCCGCCCGCTTTCCAGCGGCCTGCCCGGAGTATTTGCCAGCTCGCTCGACAATGTCGGTGAAGCCGTTGCCGCCATGGAGGCCAACCATCACCTGCTGGGCAGTTCGCGCCTGAGCGGGGAACTCAACCAGCTCAACACCAGCCATTTGCGTGGCGACCTCGACTCGACCCAGAACGATCTGGTCACCATCAGCAACGACATGCAGGGCATCGCCAGCATCGCCCGGGCCAATGCCGAGCAATCCGGCCAGAGCGAGGCAGCAGCCAACAGCATCGGCGAGCGTCTTGACACCATCGCGGCCAGCGTCGAGGCCGTCAACGATGCCGGGCAGGCCATGGCGCGCGAGTGGCGCGGCATCGAAGACGCCCTGAGTGCAATTTCCGGCCTGGCCGAGCAGACCAACCTGCTGGCGCTCAATGCCGCCATCGAGGCAGCCCGGGCAGGCGAGGCCGGACGCGGTTTTGCCGTTGTGGCCGACGAGGTGAAAAACCTGTCAACCCGAAGCAAAAGTGCCGCCCTGCAGGTTCAGGAAACCCTCGCCAGCCTGTCGAGCAAAGTGCATGACATGCTTGAGCGCTCGCAGGCAGCTGCCAGCGTGGCCGAAGACGTGCGCGTATCGGTTGACGGCTTCCGTTCGGTTTTCGTGCGGCTGGCCCAGACCTCGCACGAGGTCATCGAGCGGGTGGAACACGTCACGCAACAGTCAGCCCTGTCCCGCATCAAGATGGACCATGTGCTCTACAAGCAGTACGGGTACCTTGCGCTGGCACGGCCAACCGAACTTGCACAGGCCACTGGCCAGTACGAGCGGCTGACACTCTGGCTGGAACGTGAAGGCCGCGAACTCTTTGCCGGCCTGCCGGGCTGGCAGGCGCTGCCGTCCGTCTGGCAGACACTGCACGACAGCGTAGTCCAGGCGGTCAGGGCCATCAGTGATCCCGCCCCCGACGAGAAGCAGGTACTGGCCCGCATGAGTGCAGCCGAACAAGCCAGCCGCCGCTTCACCGAAGCACTGGATACCCTGGTTCGCCCGGCAGCTGCCAGCATGACTCCCCCACGCCTAGCCTTGACCTGAAATCACCCGGTCCGGCCAGCAAAAACGCGACGGGTACCCCGTCGCGTTTTTTATCCGGTTGCGCCCTGGTTCAGGCCGGGTCGCGCAAGCCGCCAGGCAGCGAAAAGGTGATTGTCTCCTCGACACCGGGCAGTTCAGTCACCGTATCCAGCCCGTAGCTGCGGATGGTATCGAGCACTGACTGAACCAGCACTTCGGGCGCCGAAGCACCGGCCGTCAGGCCCACCCGGGCCTTGCCGGCAAACCAGTCGGGTTGCAGCTCGGCAGCGTTGTCCACCATGTAGGCCGTCACGCCGCGCTGAAGGGCCACTTCCCGCAGGCGGTTGGAGTTGGAGCTGGTAGGCGAACCCACCACGATCACGATGTCGCACTCGCCGGCCAGCTGCTTGACCGCATCCTGGCGGTTTTGCGTGGCGTAGCAGATGTCGTCCTTCTTCGGCCCGTGAATGGCCGGAAAGCGGGCCTCCAGTGCCGCGATGATGCCGCGGGTTTCGTCTACCGACAGCGTGGTCTGGCTGACATAGGCCAGCTGTTCCGGTTTCCGGACCTGCAGTTTCGCCACGTCGGCGGCCGTTTCCACCAGATACATGCCGTCCGGAGCCTGGCCCATGGTGCCCTCTACCTCCGGATGGCCTGCGTGGCCGATCATGATGATCTCCAGCCCGGCTTCGCGCATCTTGCGGACCTCGACATGCACCTTGGTCACCAGCGGACAGGTGGCATCAAAGACCGTCAGTCCGCGCGACTCGGCCTCCAGCCGTACCGACAGCGGCACGCCGTGCGCCGAATAGACCAGAGTGGAACCGGCCGGCACTTCGGCCAGGTCCTCGATGAAGACCGCCCCTTTGCGCTTGAGCCCTTCCACCACAAAAGTGTTGTGCACCACTTCGTGCCGGACATAGATCGGCGCGCCGAATTTCTCCAGCGCCCGCTCGACAATGGCAATGGCCCGGTCCACCCCGGCACAGAAGCCACGCGGGTTGGCCAGCAGGATGTCACGCATCATCGCCGTTTCTCCTTGCGAAAACCGTCAATCACCATCAGAGCAGCGCCAAGACAGATGGCCGAGTCGGCCAGATTGAAGGCCGGCCAGACAAAACTGCCGTAGTAGAGCTGGATGAAGTCCACCACATGCCCGTAGGCCAGCCGGTCGATCAGGTTGCCCAAGGCTCCGCCGATGATCAGGCTGGCTGCACAGTTCATCAGCTGGCTCTGCCGGCCACGCCAGATCAGCCCACCCAGCCACACGGTCACAGCCAGTGCCAGCAGGCTGAAGAAATAGCGCTGCCAGCCACCGGCATCCGACAGGAAGCTGAAGGCAGCTCCCGGGTTGTACACCAGCACCCAGTTGAAAAAGCCGGGGATCACTTCGCGCACTTCACCGTAGCGAAACGCACTGTCGAAATAGACCTTGGTGAACTGGTCGACCAGCAGGACGACCAGTGCCAGAAAATACCAGCCGGTACGCTTATGCATAGGAACGCGACTCGCCCTGTCCGAAAATATTGTCATAGCAGCGCGCGCACAAGGTCGGAGCCTCGGCGTTCTCGCCGACCGTCGGGTGGTAGTGCCAGCAACGCTCGCACTTCTGTTCACCCGAGGCGCTGACGCGGATGCGGGTTTCCGGCCCTGGCACCACGCCGACGCGCGACACGATCAGCACGAACTTGAGTTCGTCACCCAGCGCATTCAGGAGCGGATACAGTCCGGCATCGGCCTCGATGTCCACTTCGGCCTGCAACGACGAACCGACTGCTCTGGCTTCACGCAGGGTTTCGATGTCCTTGTTGATCTGCGCACGCAGGGCGCGCAGCACATCCCAGCGCGCCGCCAGTGCCTCTGCATCCGCCACTACCGGCAGCTCGTGCCAGGTGTGGTAGATCGGGCTGTCTTCCGCCTCGCCAGTCAGCGCCTGCCAAGCCTCGTCGGCAGTAAAGCACAGCACTGGCGCCAGCAGCGACAGCAGGCTGCGGGTGACGTGCCACAGGGCAGTCTGGGCCGAGCGGCGGGCCTTCGAATCAGCCTTGGTGGTGTAGAGGCGGTCCTTGATGATGTCGAGCCAGAAAGCCCCCAGATCGTCCGTGCAGTAGCCGACGATGGCCTGCATGGCGGTGTGGAAGGCATAACGCGGGTAGCAGTCCTCGGCCACGCCGGCGTGCAGGCGCTGCGCCAGCACCAGTGCATAGCGGTCCAGCTCGGTCAGTTCGCTCACCGGCAGGGCATCGGTGGCCGGATTGAAATCGGACAGGTTGGCCAGCAGGAAGCGGATGGTGTTGCGCAGACGGCGGTAGCTGTCGGTGGTGCCTTTGAGGATGGTGTCGGAAATCGCCAGCTCGCCCGAATAGTCGGTCGAAGCCACCCACAGGCGCAGGATGTCGGCGCCGAGCGAATCGTTGATCTTCTGCGGGGCAATCACGTTGCCTACCGACTTCGACATCTTGCGGCCCTGACCATCGACGACAAAGCCGTGGGTCAGCAACTGGTTGTACGGTGCCCGGCCATCCAGCGCGCAGCCGGTCAGCAACGAGGAGTGGAACCAGCCGCGATGCTGGTCGGAACCTTCCAGATACAGGTCGGCCGGGTACGCCAGCTGCTCGGCATGGGTGCCGCGCAGCACGTGGAAGTGCGTGGTGCCCGAGTCGAACCAGACGTCCAGCGTGTCCTTCATCTTGTCAAAGCGGGCGGCATCCTCGCCCAGCAGCTCGGCCGGATCGAGTTCAAACCAGGCATTGATGCCCTGCTCTTCCACCTTGCGAGCCACGACTTCCAGCAGCTCCGGCGTGCGCGGGTGCGGCTCGCCGGTCTGCTTGTCGAGGAAGAACGGAATCGGCACGCCCCAGTTGCGCTGGCGCGAGACGCACCAGTCCGGGCGGTTGGCGATCATGGCATGCAGGCGGGCCTGGCCCCAGGCCGGGAAGAAGGTGGTGTCGTCCACGCCCTTGAGTGCGCGCTGGCGCAGGGTGGAACCGGCGACTTCGCGGTCCATGCCGACAAACCACTGGGTGGTGGCGCGGTACACCACCGGCGTCTTGTGGCGCCAGCAGTGCGGGTAGCTGTGCGACAGCGGGCTGGTGTGCATGAGCGCACCGACCTCGGCCAGTTTTTCCACGATCAGCGGGTTGGCTTTCCAGATGTGCAGGCCGCCAAAGAACGGCAGGCTGTCCACATAGGTGCCGTCGCTGGTCACCGGATTGAGGATGGCGTCGTTGGGCATGCCGTTCTTGCGGCAGGAATCGAAGTCTTCCAGACCATAGGCCGGGGCGCTGTGCACGATGCCGGTGCCGGCATCCAGCGTCACGTAATCGCCCACGTACACCGGCGACACCCGGTCGTAGAACGGGTGGCGGAAGGTCAGGTGGCTCAGCGCCTGCCCCTTGCAGCGGGCCACTTCCACGCCGGTCAGACCGAAACGCTCCAGTGCCCCCTTGGCCAGATCGGCAGCGAGGATCAGCAGGCCCTTTTCGGTGTCGTAGAGGCCGTAGTCAAAATCCGGGTGCACGTTCAGCGCCTGGTTGGCCGGAATGGTCCACGGCGTGGTGGTCCAGATGACGGCCGAAGCGGTCTTGCCGGACGGCAGTGCCGACAGGCCGAAGGCGGCAGCCAGTTTTTCGGGCTCGGCCGAGGCAAAGGCCACGTCGATGGTCGGCGAGGTCTTGTCCTGGTACTCGACCTCGGCCTCGGCCAGTGCCGAACCGCAATCGAAACACCAGTACACCGGCTTCAGACCCTTGAAGAGGTAGCCCTGCTGGTAGAGCTTGCCCAGTGCGCGGATTTCGTCGGCTTCGGAGCGGAAGCTCATGGTGCGGTAGGGGTTGTCCCACTCGCCCAGCACGCCCAGACGGATGAAGTCCTTTTTCTGCCGTTCGATCTGCAAGCCGGCGTATTCGCGGCACAGTTCACGGATGAACGAGGCGGGCAGGTCGGTAGCCTTGGCATCCAGACCGTTGGCCTTGCGGTATTCGGTAATGCGGGCATGGATGGAAGGTGCAGCCTCAATGGCCTTTTTGTCACCTTTCACCAGCTTTTCGATCTGGTGCTCGATCGGCAGGCCGTGGCAGTCCCAGCCCGGCACATAGGGCGCATCGAATCCGGCCTGGGTTTTGGAGCGGACGATGATGTCCTTGAGGATCTTGTTGACCGCGTGCCCGATGTGGATGTCACCGTTGGCGTACGGCGGGCCGTCGTGCAGGATGAACTTGGGACGGCCGGCCGCAATCTTTCTCAGCTTCTGGTAGCGCTGCTGCGCTTGCCACTGGGCCAGCCAGCCCGGTTCGCGCCTGGCCAGATCGCCGCGCATGGGGAAAGGGGTATCGAGCAGATTGACGGTTTTTTTCAGGTCCATCGTGAAGACATCCAGAATCAGTGCGCCAGCAGGCGCCGGGTTGCGGCGACGTCGGCATGGATTTGAGAAACAAGGGCGTCGAGCGAGTCGTATTTGGCTTCGTCACGCAGTTTGGCCATGAAACGCACGGTAACACGTTGGCCGTACAGGTCGCCGGTGAAATCCAGCAGGTAGACTTCCAGCTTGTAGCGCCCGCCGGTTTCGACCGTCGGATTACGCCCCAGGCTGGCGGCACCCATGAAGGTTCCGGCTGGCGTATCGCACTCGACGGCAAAAACGCCTTGCAGGGCCGGACGCTTGAACGGCAGGCAGATATTGGCAGTCGGAAAACCGAGCTGGCGTCCGAGCTGGCGTCCGTGCACCACCCGGCCGGAAATCTGGTAGGGCCGCCCCAGGAGGCGTGCCGCCGTGTCCAGTTGCCCCGCTCCCAGCGCATCGCGCAAAAGTGAGCTGGAAGCCCGGCGGCCATCGATTTCGACGGTACTCATGGCCCGGACTTCGATGTCAGGCAGGGCAGCCAGTGTGGAGAAATCACCGGCTCGCCGCGCACCGAACCGGAAATCATCACCGATCAGCAAAAACCGCGCGTGCAACAGCCGGCGCAGGATGCGGTCGATGAAGACCTCCGGTGCCAGACTGGCCAGACCATGGTTGAAACGCAGCACATGCACCCGGTCAACCAGCCCGGTGGAGGCCAGAAAATCCAGCTTGTCACGCAGGGTCATCAGGCGGGCAGGCGGATTGTTACGGGCAAACAGCTCGCGCGGATGTGGCTCGAACGTCAGCAGGGCGGTGGGCAAGTCGCGCCGGTCCGCCTCTTCACGCAGATCGCGGAGGATGGCCTGGTGCCCGAGGTGGACACCATCAAAATTGCCGATGGTGAGCGCGCAGGGAAGCTGGGCCTCGGCAATCCGTCCTGCCGTACCTGCCTGTTCGCCAAAAAGAACCTGCATGAGAGCGTGAAAGGGGTGAAACGGACGATTGTAGCGAGCATGAGCCAAGTGCGTAAAGTTTAGACAGGCAATCCGGTCCATCCCCACGGGCGACAGGCAAAAAAACAGAATCCCCGTGCATTGCACGGGGATTCTGACTGAACGACAGAGGCCCGATTACGGAGCCACAGCGTACATTACTGCTGGGCGGTGATTTCGACGTCCACGCGACGGTCCGGAGCCAGGCAAGCCTTGAGCTGCTTGTAGCTCTGCTTCTTGGCACGGCATTCCTGAGCGGTCTTGTCGTTGAGTTCACCACGGCCGGCCGAGGTGATCTTGGCCGGGTCGGCGCCCATTTCAACCAGCACGTTCTTGACGGCAGCAGCACGGCGCTCGGAGAGAGCCATGTTGTACTTCTCGGTGCCGATGTAGTCGGTGTAGCCCAGAACTTCCACGCCTTGCAGCTTGGCACCCTTGGACTTGATCTTGTTGGCCACATCGACCAGAGCCTGCTTGCCTTCCGGAGTCACGGTCGACTTGTCAAAGCCGAACAGCACTTCAGCGGACAGGGACAGGGTTTCCTTCACCGGCACGGCAACGACCGGAGCCGGAGCAGCCTTGGCTTCTGCGTCGCCGCACTCGACCAGACCGTCCTTGGCCTTGTCGAAGTAGGCGGTACGCCAGCATTCGTTGTAGCTGTTGCGAACGACCGAACCGGTGGCCTGGTCATCCAGGTAGCCCGGATGCGCAGCAAACGCGTTGGCCGAGAACAGCGAAACCAGCAGCGCGCCCGTCAGTCCGCCCAGTTTGATCTTGTTGGTGGTTTTCATCGATGACCCTCTTTTTCGTCAGGAACTTAACTTAGCCGCACATTTCCGGCCCGGAAGAGCAGACCAGGCGAAACTTATGCAAACCGGAGATACAGGTATCGCTAATATAGTTTTTTGACTAAGCCACTGTCAAACTTATAGCGTCTGGCTTGGTCGTTTTCACGTGATAGTTTCGGCCTTGCGGCATCCGGCTATTTCACTTGGTCACCTTTACATGCCAAAGCCCAAAAAGCAATCCGGTTGGCAATTTCATTGCCATCCGCGTCGCCCGTACGTAGCCGAAAAATCCCGCAATCCCGCAGCAATTGCATCAGGCCGGTCTTCGGGCTTCAGCGAAAAAGCATCAAAACCAACTGCATGCAAATAAAACAGCTGATCCCGCTGAATATCGCCCAAAGCCCGCAACTCACCGGAAAAACCGTAGCGGTCACGCAACAGTCTGGCAATGCTATATCCCCGGCCATCAGAAAAATGACCGAATTCAATCCCGATTACCGGCAATTCGTCCAAGGCGTCCGCAATCTGCTCCGGGTCATCCCCGGCCCCCAGCCATACCCCTACCCGCCCGGAATGGACCACATTCCGTCCGGCCAGCCAGTCCGCCAGCGACAACAGGATGTCGCCCTCCGCCGGACGTGCCTCGCCAGCCAGCAGGCGCAGCCAGCCATCATCCAGAACCGTAACGGCACCACCGGCATATTTAATCAATCTTTGCATATACGCGTTCCTTGAAAGGAGCGATGCCGGTACGACTGACGGTGTCAATGAAACGCTCGCCGGCCTCCCTCAGCTCCACATAAGTCAACAGCAGCTTCTCCACCACATCTGCCATTTCTGCCCGGGCAAACGACGGGCCGATCACGCGCCCGAGGAGGCCATCGGCAGCATCGCCCCCCAGCGTGACCTGGAACCACTCCTCTCCGTTTTTGTCAACACCCAGAATACCGATGTGCCCCACATGATGATGTCCGCATGCATTCATGCACCCGGAAAGATTCAGGTCGATTTCGCCCAGATCCTCCAGATAGTCCAGATCGTCCAGCCGGGTTGAAATGGCCTCGATCACCGGAATCGAGCGGGCATTGGCCAGACCGCAATAATCACCGCCAGGACAGCAGATGGCATCGGTCAGCAGCCCGACATTGGAGGTCGTCAACCGCTCGGCCCGAGCCAGTTGCCACAGGGCATGAAGGTCGCGCTCGCGCACGTCGGGCAGGATCAGGTTCTGTTCATGGCTGACCCGGATTTCGCCAAAACCGAAGCGATCGGCCCAACCGGCCACCGCCTCCATCTGCTCCGCCGTTGCATCTCCCGGCGGCGCGCCATGCGGTTTCAGAGACAGGGTGACTGCCCGCCAGCCGGCCTGCCGGTGAGGAGTGGTGTTGCGCCGTACCCAGCGTGCAAATGCCGGATCGTCAGACATCTGCACCGCCAGGCCGGCATCCGCCTCGCGGACATCGTAGTCCGGCACGGCAAACTGCCCGGCCAGACCGGCCAGCACCTGCGGCGACACCATGGCCGCTCCTTCGCGGGTATGGCGCCATTCGTCCTCCACCCGGGCGGCAAATCCGGCCGGCGTCATGGCCTTGAGCAGGATCTTGATCCGGGCCTTGTACTTGTTGTCGCGCCGGCCGTAGCGGTTGTAGATCCGCAGCACGGCTTCGAGATAGGTCAGCAGGTGCCCGGACTCGACAAACTCGTGGATCACCTCGCCGCGCATCGGCGTCCGCCCCAGCCCGCCACCGGCAATGATCCGGCAACCCAGTTCGCCGGCCGCGTTGCGGACCAGATGGATGCCGATATCGTGGAACCACGTGGCCGCGCGGTCAGTTTCCGAAGCACTGACGGCAATCTTGAACTTGCGCGGCAGATAGGCGAATTCCGGGTGCAGGGTCGACCACTGGCGGATCAGCTCGCACCACGGGCGCGGGTCCGCCACCTCATCCGCGGCCACCCCGGCAAAATGGTCGGTCGTGGTGTTGCGGATGCAGTTGCCCGACGTCTGGATCGCATGCATGTCGACGTCTGCCAGCCGCGCCAGAATGTCCGGCACCTCTTCCAGCCGGACCCAGTTGAGCTGCAGGTTCTGCCGGGTGGTGAAATGCCCCCAGCCCCGGTCAAATTCGCGGCTGATGGCTGCCAGCGCCCGCAACTGCACGGAAGACAGCGTGCCGTAGGGAATGGCAATGCGCAGCATCGGCGCATGGCGCTGGACATACAGGCCGTTCTGCAAGCGCAGCGGCCGGAAATCGTCCTCGGACAATTCCCCCGCCAGATAGCGGCGCGTCTGGTCCCGGAACTGGGCAACGCGCTCGCGCACGATCTGCCGGTCAAATTCGGTATAGCGATACATCGAAGGCTCCTTCAGGCCGGCTTGCGATGCAGCCCGCACTCTTTGTGTTCCGGGTTTTCCCACCACCAGCGGCCGGCACGCACGTCCTCGCCAACGGCAACAGCCCGCGTGCACGGCGCGCAGCCGATCGACGGATAATGACGGTCATGCAGGGCGTTGTAAGGCACGGAAAAACGGTGCACGTATTCCCACACCTCGGCCTCGCTCCAGTCGGCCAGCGGACTGAACTTGACCAGCCCGTTGACCGGATCATCCTCGCGCACGGCCAGCGCGCTGCGGGTCACCGACTGCGTCCGGCGCAGGCCGGTCACCCAGGCTCCGCGTCCGGCCAGTGCCCGCCCCAGGGGCTCCAGCTTGCGGGCGGCGCAACAGGCCTGGCGGGCGGCCACGCTGTCGTAAAAACCGTTGATGCCGAACTGAGCCACATATGCCTGTACTCCGCCATGCTCCGGTACCCACACCTCGACCGGGTGTTGCGGATACGCACCGGACAGGCGCGCCAGGAGATCGTAGGTCTCTGCCGGCAGCCGGCCGGTATCGAGGCAAAACACGGCCAGCGGCACACCGGCCCGTGCCGTCAGGTCCATGAGGACCATGTCCTCGGCCCCCAGACTATTGGCCAGCGCAGCGGCCGGAAACCCGGCGGCTATCCCGGCCAGCAGTTCCTGCACCTGCATGATTTTCGCGTCGAGCGACATGGCTCGTCCTCTCAGTCATTCATGACATTTCACAGCATGCTACCCAGCCATCCTTAGAACAACAAAATAAGATTGTGTTAGAGTTAAATCACCTTCAGTTATTTAACTGATTCCGATACCCGTACCGATCCTATGAAACTGCAACAACTGCGCTATCTGGTCGAAGTGGCCCGCCAGGGACTGAACGTGTCCGAAGCCGCCGAAAAACTGCACACCTCGCAACCGGGCATCTCCAAGCAGATCCGGCTGCTCGAGGACGAACTGGGCGTGCAGGTGTTCATCCGCAACGGCAAGCGCATGGTGGCCGTCAGCGAGCCGGGCAGACAGGTACTGGACATCGCCAGCACCATCCTGCGTGAAGCCCGGAACCTCAAGCGGGTGGGCGAAGAATTCGCCCGCGAGGAAGAGGGCGAACTGACCATCGCCACCACGCATACGCAGGCGCGCTATGCCCTGCCAGTGGCCGTCAAGGCCTTCCGCCAGCGTTATCCGGAAGTCACCCTGCGCATCAAGCAGGGCAGCCCGGTACAGATCTGCGAAATGGTGGTGGCCGGCGAGGCCGATTTCGCCATCGCCACCGAGGGCATCACCCTGTTTGACGAGCTGGTGGCGCTGGACTGCTACCAGTGGAACCGCAGCGTGGTGGTGCCGCTGGACCATCCGCTCACCGGACTGGACCGCCCGATCACGCTGGCAGACATCGCTGCCTGGCCGATCATTACCTATGACTTTGCCTTTGCCGGCCGCAACAAGATCAACAGCGCGTTCGAAGAGGCCGGGCTGGAGCCGAACTTCGTGCTCACCGCCATCGACACCGACGTGATCAAGACCTATGTCGCCCTCGGTCTGGGCATCGGCATCATCGCCACCATGGCCTACGAGCCAGACCGCGACACCCAGCTCGACCTGATCCACGCCGAACACCTGTTCCGCCCCTCCACCACCCGTATCGGCGTGCGGCGCGACGTATACCTGCGCGGCTATGCCTATCACTTCATCGAGCAGTTTGCCCCGCACCTGACCCGCCCGGTGGTCGAACAGGCCCTGGCCAACCAGGACGATGAGGACTGACCCGGACAGACGCCAGACATGCAAACGGCGACCCCTGAGGGTCGCCGTCATTGCTTCAAGGGGCCGCTTTTCCGGTCAGGCCGGCCACACCAGCAGGGCGTACAGCTTCTTGCCACGCTTCAGGAGCGTATACCGGCCAAACAGGCGGTCATCCCCGGTCAGGCAGTAATCCAGCCCTTCAGCCTTGATGCCGTTGATGCTGACCGCACCGCTCTGGATGAATGTACGCGCCTCGCTTTTCGACTTGGCCAGCCCGCTGGCAGCCAAGGCATCAATCAGGCCGTCTCCCTGCCCGGCCATGTCCAGCACCGGCAGGCCATCCAGCGCCAGCTGGGCCAGATCCTCGGCCGTCAGCGCCGACAGGTCGTTGGAGAACAGGCTCTCGGTAATGCGCTGGGCAGCTTTCAGCGCCTCGTCACCGTGCACCAGGCGGGTGGCTTCTTCGGCCAGGATGCGCTGCGCCTGCGGCCTGGTGCCGCTGGTCTTGTCGGCAGCCTCGATGGCATCGATCTGCTCGATCGACAGGAAAGTGAAGTAGCGCAGGAAGCGGTACACATCGGCATCGGCCACGCCCAGCCAGAACTGGTAGAACTTGTAGGGCGAGCACTTCTGCGGATCCAGCCACACCGCATTGCCTTCGCTCTTGCCGAACTTGGTGCCGTCGGAATTGGTGATCAGCGGCACGGTCAGACCGAAGACCTGCTGCTGGTTCAGGCGACGGGTAAGGTCGATGCCGGCAGTGATGTTGCCCCACTGGTCGGAGCCACCGATCTGCAGCTTGCAGCCGAAACGGCGGTTGAGCTCGGCAAAGTCATTGCCTTGCAACAGGCTGTAGGAAAACTCGGTGAACGAGATGCCCTGGTCTTCGCGGCTGATGCGCTGCTGCACCGACTCTTTCTTGATCATGGCGTTGACCGAGAAGTGCTTGCCGATGTCGCGCAGGAATTCCAGCACGTTCATCTGGCCGAACCAGTCGTAGTTGTTGGCCATTACGGCGGCGTTGTCGCCCTCGAACGACAGGAACGGCGACAGCTGGCGACGGATCTTGTCCACCCAGCCGGCAATCACGTCCGGGGTGTTGAGCTTGCGCTCGGCGGCCTTGAAGCTCGGGTCGCCGATCATGCCGGTGGCTCCACCGACCAGTGCGATCGGGCGGTGGCCGGCTTCCTGGAAGCGACGCAGCATCAAAAGCGGCACCAGATGGCCCAGATGCAGGCTGTCCGCCGTCGGATCGAAGCCGCAATACAGGGTCACGCTTTCGCTTTCCAGCAGCTTTTGCAGCGCCCCGGAATCGGTCTGTTGCGCGATGAGGCCGCGGGCCTCCAGTTCCTGAATCACATTTCTCTCGGACATCGTTGCTCTGGCTCCACAAAACAGGAGCGGGGACCGCTGGCCCCCGCCCGGCAAAAAAACCGATTATACGCCGGCTTAAATGTCGGCTTCGACTTCGTGACCGCGCGATTCCATCCAGCTGCGCCGGCTGGCCGCTTCGCCCTTGCCCATCAGCATGACGAACATGCGCCGGGTCAGGTCGTCGGCTCCGTCACGTACCCGGACCGGCAGCAGGCGACGGGTGTCCGGATTCATGGTGGTGTCCTTGAGCTGCTCGGGGTTCATCTCGCCAAGGCCCTTGAAGCGGCTGACCGACCAGCTGCCCTCACGCACTTTCTCGGCACGCAGGCGGTCGACAATGCCCTCCAGTTCGGCCTCGTCCAGTGCGTAGAACTTGCGTGGCGGCCGGTTCTTGCCCTGCCCCGGCACATCGACCCGGAACAGCGGCGGCTGCGCCACATAGACGTGCCCGGCAGCCACCAGCGCCGGAAAGTGACGGTAGAAAAGGGTCAGCAACAGGACCTGGATGTGCGAGCCGTCCACGTCGGCGTCAGACAGGATGCAGATCTTGCCGTAGCGCAGGCCGGAGAGGTCCGGCATATCGCCGGCTCCGTGCGGGTCCACGCCGATTGCCACGGCGATGTCGTGGATTTCGGCATTGCCGAACAGCTGGTCGCGGTCGGTTTCCCAGCTGTTGAGCACCTTGCCGCGCAGCGGCAGGATGGCCTGGGTCTCCTTGTCGCGGGCGAGTTTGGCCGACCCACCGGCCGAATCCCCTTCGACCAGAAAGAGTTCGTTGCGCTCGATGTCTTCGCTTTCGCAATCGGTCAGCTTGCCCGGCAGCACGGCCACGCCGCTACCTTTTTTCTTCTCGATTTTCTTGACCGAGCGCAGGCGGCTCTGCGCCTGCCGGATCGCCAGTTCGGCGATTTTCTTGCCGTCCTCAACGTGGGTGTTGAGCCAGTTCTCGAACGGGTCGCGCACCATGGCAGCGACCAGCTTGAGGGCATCGCGGTTGTTGAGCTTTTCCTTGGTCTGCCCCTGGAACTGCGGATCAAGTACCCGTGCCGACAGCACGTAGCGTGCCCGCCCCCATACGTCCTCGGCCACCAGCTTGACCCCGCGCGGCATCAGGCCGTGGTGCTCGACAAACGCTTTCATGGCCTCGAACACACCGGTCCGCAGGCCGGCTTCGTGGGTGCCACCACTGGCGGTGGGAATCAGGTTGACGTAGCTCTCGCCGCCACCGCTGCCTTCCTCGAACCAGGCAAAGGCCCACGCCGCCCCTTCGCCCTGGGCAAAGGTGTCGTGCTCGGCTCCGGCGTAGTTTTCGCCGGCAAAGGGCGGGGCCAGCGGGGCATCGCCCTGGCACAGTTCGGCCAGATAGCTCTTGAGGCCGTCAGGGTAGCGCCAGGTACGGGTGTCGTTGCTGCCGTCGGCTTTTTCCACCGTCAGCGTGACGGCGACGCCCGGCAGCAGGACAGCCTTGGCGCGCAGGAGGCGTTCCAGCTCGTGCAGGGAGTAGCGCGGACTTTCGAAGTAGCGCGGATCAGGCCAGACCCGGACCCGCGTTCCGCTGGTGCGAGGACCGCAGCTGCCGGTCCGGGTGAGCGGCTCGACCACATCACCGCCGGAGAAGGCGATCTGCCAGACGCTGCCATCGCGCCTGACCTCGACTTCCAGCCGGGTGGACAGGGCGTTGGTGACCGATACGCCGACACCGTGCAGGCCGCCGGAAAATGCATAGGCACCGCCGGCCTGCTTGTCGAACTTGCCACCGGCGTGCAGGCGGGTGAACACCAGCTCGACCACCGGCACCCCTTCGGCAGGATGCAGGCCAACCGGAATGCCGCGCCCGTCATCCTCGACCGACAGTGAACCGTCGGCATGGACCGTGACAGCGATCTTTCTGGCAAAGCCGCCCAGTGCTTCGTCAGCGGCGTTGTCGATCACTTCCTGGCAGATGTGGGTGGGATCGGTGGTCCGGGTGTACATGCCGGGGCGTTCCTTGACAGGCTCGAGGCCCTTGAGGACGCGCACCGCGCTTTCGTCGTAAATCTGGCTCATTGGGAATGTTCAGTCAGGCGAGCTGGCGGTCATGCCAGCGGGAAAACAGGAGCAGCGACACCGATGCGCCAATCAGGGCGCACAGCATGTCCCACTGGGTATCCCAGACATCGCCCTGCATGGCGAGAAACTGGTCGGCCCCCTGCCCCAGAAGCCGGGCGGCGGCGAATTCTATCAGTTCGTAGCCGGCACTGATGGCCAGGCACACCGAGATGACCAGAAACGTCAGCCATCCACCTGGTGTCAGGGCTGTGCGGCGCAGCAGGATTTCGCGGGCAACCAGCGCCGGCACGGCCCCCTGCATCAGGTGACCGATGCGGTCAAACGGGTTGCGGGACAGCCCGAGCCATGACTGTAACCAGTCACCGGCCGGGGTCAGGGCGTAGGTGTAGTGTCCGCCGTACAGCAACACCAGCATGTGCAGGGCAATGGCTGCCTGCACCAGCGGAGTCAGCGGAAAATGGCGGTGACACCACGCCAGCAAGGGCAGCCCCACCAGGACCGGCAGGACTTCCAGCCACCAGGTCAGCCGGTCATGAGGCGACACACCGGACCACAGCAGCACGCCCGGCACCAGCCCCCACACAAGGAGTGATACCAGGCGCGGCTGCGGAGATGATGCCGGCAAGGCACGTTCAGAGAGGCGCGCCATCAGGCTGCACCGCTCCGGCATCGCTGGCCTGGCGCGATTCGAGTCCACGCAGGTAACGCGACAGTTCGGTCAGCGCCATTTCGTACACGTTGCGCTTGAAGTCGATGACATGCTCGATGGGCGACCAGTAATCGCTCCAGCGCCAGCCGTCGAACTCGGGGTGATGGGTAGCCCGCAGGCAGACATCACTGTCACGGCCGGTCAGGCGCAGCAGGAACCAGATCTGTTTCTGCCCGCGGTAACTGCCGCGCCATTCGCGGCGGACCCAGTGGGTCGGCACGTCGTAACGCAGCCAGTCACGCGTCCGGCCGATGATTTTGACATGGTGGGGACTCAGCCCCACCTCTTCCATCAGCTCGCGATACATTGCGGCTTCCGGGCTTTCGCCCGGCTTGATGCCCCCCTGCGGAAACTGCCACGAGTGCTCGCGCACCCGCTTGCCCCAGAACACCTGATTCCTGGTATTGCAGATGATGATTCCGACATTGGGGCGATAACCGTCCCGATCCAGCATGGCTGTGCAACCAAAATTCGTTGAGTTGGCTCAATTTTTTCACACTGTTTCCAGTGCGGCAAACGCACGGTGCCGGACGTGCCCCTTACTCAGCCACGAGTGATGCGAAAGCGTCCGACCAGCGCCTCCAGCTGACTGGCGGTCTGACTGAGCGAACCGGCGATTTCGGCCGACTCGGCCACCAGCCGGCTGGTCTGCTCGTTCTGCTCGGCAATGCGCTGGATATTGCCGGCCACATCATTGCTGGTGTGGCTCTGTTCCTGCATCGCCATGCTGATTTCACTGTTTTTCGCCAGGGTTTCTTCGGCCGTTTCGCGGATGCGGGCCAGCGCAGCACTCGACTCGCCCAGGAGCTCAAGCCCCTGGTGCATCTGCCGGCTGGCATCTCCCATGCCGGCTGCCACACGGTCGGTATCGGAGCGGATGGCACCGATCAGGCTGGTGATTTCCAGCGTGGCCGACGAGGTGCGCTCGGCCAGCTTGCGGACTTCATCGGCCACCACGGCAAAGCCGCGCCCCTGTTCGCCGGCCCGGGCCGCCTCGATGGCTGCGTTCAGGGCCAGCAGGTTGGTCTGGTCGGCAATGTCGCGGATCGCCACGATGATCTGGCTGATGGCCTGCGAGCGTTCGTGCAGGGTATCGATCAGGACTGCCGTGTCCTTCACCTGGTCTGCCGTCCGGCGGATTTCCTCGGCGGTATGGGCCATGCTGCTCACGCCACGTTCGGCCATCTCGCGGGCAGCCTGGGCGTTGCTTTCGCTGGCCTTGGCATTGTCGACCACACAGGCGATGCCGGTACTCATCTCTTCGGTCGCCGCAGCGATCTGGCAGGACGATTCGGTTTGCGCACTGCTGGCCTGGCTGGCCTGCTGGCTGATCTGCGCCAGCTGTCCGGCAGCCCCGGAGAGGAAGCGGGCGTTGTTTTCCACGTCGCCGACTGCCTGCTCGAAGGCATCGACCAGCCGGTCAAAGGATCTCGCCATGCGGGCCACTTCGTGCGTGCCGCGGATATTGGCACGGGCAGACAGGTCAAACGTGTCGCTCATGCGGTCCATCAGCTGTTGCAGGCGACGGATCGGACTCAGGATGCTGCGCAGTGTCATGGTCAGGAGCACGGCCAGCACTACCAGCAGGCCCAGCGCGATGCCGGTTCCGATCAGCAGGTGGGTACGGGTTTCCTCCACTCGCTGGGCCACCTTGGCCTGGAGGGTCAGAGCCACGGTATCCAGCATGCCCTTGATGGCGTCGATATGCAGCGATGACTGGCGGAACCACTCGGCAGCCGGAATGCCCAGGGCAGCCAGGTCGGCATCAGGCGCCAGGATGCGCTCGCGCAACCCGATGCTGCCGCTGTATTCGGGCGTAGTACGGATCATTGTGTAGGCCTCGACCATGAACGACTCGGCGAAACGCTCGAACTGCGACTGGCAGGCCTGTTGCTGGCCCAGTCCCAGCATCGCGCGGTCACGCGAGCCGGGAGCAAACGAACCGGCAGCCAGCGCTCCGTTGATCATGGCGCGTTCGCGCCCGGCAAACTCCTTCTGGCACAGCAGGCCGAGCATCGCCGACACGTCGCGAGCCAGCACCGGGTCGCTGCTGTTCTGCTGGAGTACGGTCACGAAACGGAACAGGCCGTCGATGGCCTTGGTATAACGGGCCAGTGAATCAGCCGGCGAAATCGACTTGTCGTCGACCGACTGGCGCAGGGCGGCCAGTGTCGCCAGGTCGTTTTGCAATGACCCCAGATCGCTGCGGATGGCCGCCGGCAGTTCAGCCGTCCGGATGAAATCATTCAGTGCCGCTTGGGCACGATCAGTATCGGCCCGGGTGTCTTCGATCGGCTTGCGGTCTGCATGACCATTGAGCCAGCCCACCGAGCGGCCCCGCTCGGCCTGGAGCGAGTGCACGAGATCATTGGAAACACTGGAAAATCCGGTCAGCACCGCGGTTTCTTCCATTTCATGCATCAAACGGTAGTTTTCCCGCAAGTCGATGCCGATGTAGATCAGCAGCAGGACGACCGGAAAGGCTACAAGCAGCAGCAGACGGGCACGAATCGAAAGATTGATCATGGAGCAACCTGTGGTCTGGATCAGGGAACGTCACGCACCTTCATGCTCGGCACGGACATGGAGCGCTATTTTAACCTTCAAACATTCTTAAAATACCCGGTTAATGCAAACATCCTGCACATTTGGCGCGGTCCGGCGCTAAAACGTCCGGACCGGTACCAGTGCAACCGCCTTCCTGGATCAGGGGTAAAACCAGCTGATGCTGTAGCCCTGGGAACGGATGTCGGTCAGGGCGATCTGCATTTGCAGCTTCACCTTGCCGCCAGCCGGAAAAACGGCAGTTTTGGCCATATCGGCAGGCAGCCACTCGGCCGGTGCAAAAACCTTCTTGGCCAGCACATGGTCCTTCGCGTCTTTCAGTACCAGCTGCATCGACGGCCACACCATGTTGTAACGTGCGTGGTTCTGCACCGTGGCCGCCAGCTGCACCAGTTGCGGCTGATCAGGCACATAGCGCATCTCCGACCACTCGGTACGCAGCATGGCAGCATCCTGCGGCAGTGGCACGCTGCACCCCATCAATGAACAGACGGCTTCAAGCGGTGCCCGGGTACCAGGAACTTCGCGGGCGATTTCGGCCCGGTAGAGGTAGGCCAGTTGCCCGGCCAGCGCCAGCGATGCCGCCAGGGACAGCCCGGCCCACAACAGGGTGCGCGGTTTGCCCGGCGCAGCCTCATCCCGGGGCACAGGCGGCGACGGCTCGATGGTCTCAGGAGCCGGCCCGTCACTCGTCCTCGGCCCGGCAAACAGGGCATCTGCCGCCTCCGTGGCGGCAGCGGCACCCAGCGGGGTCTCTTCCGGACCGGCATTCAGTTGTGGTTCGCGCCGGCGATGATCCCCCGACAGGCTGACGGCGACATCTTCATCGTCGTCATCAGCCAGCGCACTGAAGCGCGGCAGGCTGTCGTCTGTCGCCGGCTTGTCATCAGCGGGCTGGCCGGCAGGCGATCCGGCCGGCTGACCGGTCAACCCGGCCAGCAGGCTGGCAAAGTCGGCATCGGGGGCCGGCTCCGGTGTCACTGCAACAGGTTCCGGCCTGTTCTCTTCGGACTGGTCAAAGGCTTCATCGGCTTCTACGGCCTCCGGTGTCGCCGACGAACGGAAAGATGTCACCGGGTCATCTGTGGTTTCCGATGCTACATCGCCTTGCTCTTCGGCTTCGGATGCAACCTCAGGGCTTGCATCAGGAGCGGCTGCCGGCTGTTCTGCGGCCATGCCGGAAACCGGTGTTGCCGTTACGCCGGTACTGAAGTCCGGCAAATCCAGCGAGAAATCTTCACCTGAGAGCCCGTCCGGCTCGTCTGCCGGAGCCAGTTCCCGGTCACTTTCGCGCAGCGAGGTTTCCGTCCAGTGTCCGCTGGCCTGCATCTGCCGCATGGCAGCGGCCAGCCGCTGGGCTTCGGTGGCCGGTGGCGCATCGTCTTCAGCCGGGACGGGATCCGTACGCATCTCTGGCTGTGGTGCAACCCGCGGAGCCGGAGTACCTGCCGTCGCGACGGCAGCAGCCATGCTGCCCACGGTTTCCGGTACGGCTTTTTCCCGGGCGGTCACCGGAGCGGGAGGTGCACTGGCAGCAGGCTCTTGCTCCAGCCGCTCGCGGGCATTGAAAACCGTGCGGCAGCGGCCGCAACGCACCTGCCCGCCAGCCACTTCGAGATGCTCGGGCAGCACACGGAAACGGGTGTCACAGTGGGGGCATTGCGTAATGTACATGGCAGAGTGTGTCAAAGCGGGTTTGGACGGGACGGACTTGCATGCAGGAAACCCCTTCATGCAAATGCGCCGCAAGATGCGGCGCATTGTACGCTGTTGCTGCTCCGGCGGTCAGGCCCGGCGCACACCGGAAAGACGGGTCCAGCCTTCGTCGAATACCGGAGGATCCATTTCAAACCAAGC
Source organism: Laribacter hongkongensis DSM 14985 (assembly GCF_000423285.1). Lineage (NCBI taxonomy): Bacteria > Pseudomonadati > Pseudomonadota > Betaproteobacteria > Neisseriales > Aquaspirillaceae > Laribacter > Laribacter hongkongensis. Next base: position 38,943 of record NZ_AUHR01000004.1, on the reverse strand, counting down.
AGAGTAGAGCTCGGACAGCTCCTGCGCCTGTTCTTCCAGAATGCCCGACAGCACGATGTGGCCGCCGGCACGCACATGCGAGGCCAGCAGGTCGCCCAGCATGCGCAGCGGATTGGCAAGGATGTTGGCGACCAGTACGTCGAACTGCCGGCTGTCTTCCAGCGCATCCGGCAGCCCGAAGGCGGCGGTCACCTGGTTTTGCACGGCATTGTCACGGCTGGCCTGCACGGCCTGCGGGTCAATGTCGATGCCGGTCACGTCGGTGGCGCCGAGCTTGATGGCGGCAATGGCGAGGATGCCCGAGCCACACCCGTAGTCGAGTACGCTCTCCCCTCCCTGGATGTTCGCATCCAGCCATTGCAGGCACAGGCGGGTGGTCGGATGGCTGCCGGTACCGAAGGCCAGACCCGGATCCAGTGCCAGATTGATGGCGCTGGCGTCGGGAGCATCATGCCAGGTCGGCGTGATCCACAGCCGGCCGGAAATGCGGATGGGGTCAAACTGGCTTTGCGTCAGGCGCACCCAGTCCTGCGACTCGACCGCTTCGACCGTATAGACCGGTGTCGGCATGCCCGCTTCACCGGCAGCAGCAGCGATCAGCATGGCGACATCGGCATCAGCGGCAAACAGGACGATGATGCGGCTTTGTTCCCACAGCCGGTCGACCGGTTCGCCGGGCTCCCCGAAAATCGGCTGCTCGAACTCGGTGCCGGCAGCGGCGTCCTCGATCGCGGTGGAGAGGGCGCCCAGTTCCATCAGGGTGTCGGCGAATCGTTCGGCAATGCGACTGTCGGCGTCGATCGCCACTTGCTGCCAGCTCATGTCAGCCTTTCTTGCGTTCTGCGAGCCGGTGCTCCAGATAGTGGATGCTGGTGCCGCCGCGGTGGAAGGCGGCGTCCATCATCAGTTCCTGGTGCAGCGGAATGTTGGTCTTGATCCCGGTGATGGCCATCTCGGACAGGGCCACGCGCATGCGGGCAATTGCCTGCTCGCGCGTATCGCCGTAAGCGATCAGCTTGCCCACCATCGAGTCGTAATAAGGCGGGACGGTATACCCCTGATAGATGTGCGAATCAATACGGATGCCAGGGCCGCCCGCCGGATGGTAGCCGTCGATCTTGCCCGGGCTCGGCACGAAGGTGAACGGATCTTCGGCATTGATGCGGCACTCGATGGCATGGCCGTGCAGCTTGATGTCCTTCTGCGTGTAGCGCAGCTTTTCACCGGCAGCGATGCGGATCTGCTCCTGCACGATGTCCACGCCGCTAATCAGCTCGGTCACCGGATGTTCGACCTGCACGCGGGTGTTCATTTCGATGAAGTAGAACTCGCCGTTCTCGTACAGGAATTCAAACGTACCGGCACCACGGTAGCCGATGCGGCGGCAGGCTTCGGCACAGGCATGACCAACCTTGTCGCGCTGCTTCTGGGTAATGCCCGGAGCCGGCGCTTCCTCGATCACTTTCTGGTGGCGGCGCTGCATCGAGCAGTCGCGCTCGCCCAGATAGATGGCGTGGCCGTATTCGTCGGCCAGGATCTGGATTTCCACGTGACGCGGTGTCTCGAGGAACTTTTCCATGTACACGGTCGGATTGCCGAAGGCTGCCTGCGCCTCGGTCTTGGTCATGTTGACCGAGTTGATCAGTGCCGCCTCGGAATGCACTACGCGCATGCCGCGGCCACCACCGCCACCGGCGGCCTTGATGATCACCGGATAGCCGATTTCCCGTGCCATCTTGGTGATTTCGGCCGGATCATCCGTCAGGGCGCCGCCGGAACCCGGTACGCACGGCACGCCGGCCTCGATCATGGCCTGCTTGGCCGACACCTTGTCGCCCATCAGGCGGATGGTTTCGGCACGCGGGCCGATGAACACGAAGCCGGATTGCTCGACACGCTCGGCAAAGTCGGCGTTTTCCGACAGGAAGCCGTAGCCCGGATGGATGGCCTGCGAGTCGGTCACTTCGGCGGCAGCAATGATGGCCGGCACGTTGAGGTACGACAGGCTGGACGCTGCCGGGCCGATACAGACCGACTCATCCGCCAGCTTGACGTATTTGGCCTCGCGGTCGGCCTCGGAGTGCACCACCACGGTCTTGATGCCCATTTCACGGCAGGCACGCTGGATGCGCAGGGCGATTTCACCACGGTTGGCGATAAGGATTTTTTCAAACATCTTGCAACCTCCACGGCAGGCATTGTCCGGCACACGCGGCCCGGGCAGCCAAGGCTGGTGGGCGGGGTGCCGGAAACAGAAGAGGGAAGGCACTGGACGGGTTTGCTCCCTGCCTTCCCCTCTCGCTGATTGCGCTGCCGTTTATTCGATGATGAACAGGGGTTCGCCGAATTCGACCGGCTGGCCGTTTTCCGCCAGAACGGCCTTGACCACGCCGGCGCGGTCCGACTCGATCTCGTTCATGAGCTTCATCGCCTCGATGATGCACAGGGTATCGCCGACGTTGACCTGGCTGCCCACCTCGACAAAGGATTTGGCGCTCGGGCTGGAGGCACGATAGAACGTGCCGACCATCGGCGACTTGACCGCCTTGCTGTTGTCCACTGCCGGCGCGGCAGCCGGTGCCGCCGGTGCCGCCACCGGTGCAGCGGCAGGCGCGGCAGCCGGAACGGCCTGCATCATCGGCGCGGCGTAATTGACCGTACCACCGGCCTGCACGCGCGTGATGCGGACTTTTTCTTCCCCTTCAGTGACTTCCAGTTCGGCAATGCCGGATTCCTCGACAAGGTCGATGAGTTTTTTCAGTTTGCGAAGGTCCATGGCGGATATATCCCGTAGAAATAGCGGTAAGACGGCATCCGGAGTCAGGAGGCCGTCAGGGTGTCCAGTGCATGTTCGAGGGCATGGTCATAGCCACGCGCACCCAGCCCGCAGATCACGCCGACAGCCAGATCGGAAAAGTAGGAGTGATGGCGGAAAGGTTCGCGTTTGTGCACGTTGGAGAGGTGCACCTCGACAAAAGGCAGGTCCACGGCAGCCAGCGCGTCGCGCAGGGCCACGCTGGTATGCGTGAAGGCCGCCGGGTTGATGACGATGAAACCGGTTCCGTCGGTGCGCGCGTCATGGATGCGTTCGATCAGCCGGTATTCGGCATTGGACTGGAACGTGTCGCATGCCACCCCGGACGCGGCTGCGCGAGCCACCAGCCGGGCATTGATCGCGTCGAGCGTATCTGCGCCGTAATGCTGCGGTTCACGGGTTCCCAGCAGGTTCAGGTTGGGACCATGCAAGACCAGGATTCGGGGCATCTCGGAAGGGTTTTTCGTCGACATGGCGGCGATTGTGCGGCAAACGTGCAAAAACTGGCAAGCGGATCAACCCTGTCCGCGACCAGCCGGACTGCATCAGACCGGCAATTTTTCCGCAAATTCAGAGTATTTGCTCTGTACATGCAAAATTTTCCATCCCCTCCTGCCAGCATGGAAAATCCGCCACACGCCTGCGCCACGCCCTGTCGCCGAGTGACATATAATCGCCCGGTTTTCCCATCGGCCGATGCCATGCAGCTTTCTGATTTCGACTATCACCTTCCCGCACACCTGATCGCCCAGTTCCCGCCGGCCGAGCGGGGCAACAGCCGGCTTTTGCACGTCAGCCCGGCCGGACTGGCCGACCTGCAGTTTGCCGACCTGCCGGGACTGCTGTCGCCGGACGACCTGCTGGTCGTCAACGACACCCGCGTGATCAAGGCCCGCCTGTTCGGCCGCAAGGCCAGTGGCGGAGCAGTCGAGGCACTGGTCGAACGCGTGCTGGACGAACGCACGGCACTGGCCCACGTCCGCGCCAGCAAATCACCCAAGCCCGGCAGCCGTCTGGTGTTTGCCGACCGCTGGGAAGCAGAAATGGTCGAACGGCAGGGTGAGCTGTTCCTGCTGCGCTTCCCTGGCGACACCAGCGTGCTCGACATCCTCGACGCCGCCGGCCACCTGCCGCTGCCGCCCTACATCACCCGCAGCGCCGGCGACAATGACGACGAACGCTACCAGACCATCTATGCCCGCGAGCAGGGTGCCGTGGCGGCTCCGACGGCCGGCCTGCACTTTACCGACGGGCTGATGGCCGCCATCCGCGCCCGCGGCATCGACGTGGCCCGCGTCACCCTGCACGTCGGTGCCGGCACTTTCCAGCCGGTGCGGGTGGACAACATCGCCGAGCACAAGATGCACAGCGAACGCTTTGTCATCCCGCAGGCCACCGTTGACGCCATCGCCGCCTGCCGGGCGCGGGGTGGCCGCGTGGTCGCCGTCGGCACCACCTCGATGCGTGCACTGGAAGCCGGTGCGCAGTCGGGCGAGCTGCGGGCCGGCCCCAGCGAAACCGACATTTTCATCACCCCGGGCTACCGCTTCCGCGTGGTGGACCGGCTGGTGACCAATTTCCACCTGCCCAAGTCCACCCTGATGATGCTGGTCAGTGCCTTTGCCGGCACCGAAACCATCCGCGCGGCTTACCGGCACGCCATCGAACGGCAATACCGCTTTTTCAGCTATGGCGACGCCATGCTGCTGGAACGGCAGGACGCACAGCCATGACCCCGATTCCCACCGACATCGTGCTGCACCAGGCCTCCCGGGTGCTGGAAGTCGCCTTTGACGACGGCAGCCGTTTTTCGCTGCCGTGCGAATACCTGCGCGTGTTTTCACCTTCTGCCGAGGTACGCGGACATGCGCCGGGACAAGAAGTGCTGCAACACGGCAAGCGCCACGTCGCCATTACCGGCATCGAGCCGGTCGGGCAATACGCAATCAAGCTGGTGTTTGACGACGGTCATTCGAGCGGCATTTACAGCTGGGCCACGCTCCACGACCTCGGGCAGCATCAGACCGACTATTGGCAGGATTATCTGAATCGCCTTGCCGCCGCAGGCAAGAGCCGGGAGTAAGCATGGACAAGACCACCCACTTCGGGTTCAAGACCGTCAACGAAGACGATAAAGCCGGCCGTGTGGCCGAAGTATTCCACTCGGTGGCCAAAAAATACGACGTGATGAACGACCTGATGTCGGGCGGCCTGCACCGGATCTGGAAGCATTTCACCCTGTCGACCGCCGGTGTGCGGCCGGGCATGAAGGTGCTCGACATTGCCGGCGGCACCGGCGACCTCGCCCGCGGCTGGAAAAAACGCGTCGGCAAGACCGGTGAAGTGTGGCTGACCGACATCAACAGCTCCATGCTGACCGTCGGCCGCGACCGCCTGCTCGACGAGGGCATGATCCTGCCGGTCGCCATTGCCGACGCCGAAAAGCTGCCGTTCCCCGACAACCATTTCGATCTGGTATCGGTGGCTTTCGGCCTGCGCAACATGACCCACAAGGACCAGGCACTCAAGGAAATGTGCCGGGTGCTCAAGCCCGGCGGCAAGCTCCTGGTGCTGGAGTTTTCCAAAGTCTGGACCCCGCTCAAGCCGGTCTACGACCTGTATTCGTTCAAGGCCCTGCCGCTGATGGGCAAGCTGGTGGCCCGCGATGCCGACAGTTACCAGTACCTTGCCGAATCGATCCGCATGCACCCGGACCAGGATACCCTCAAGGACATGATGCTGGAGGCCGGCTTCGGCAAGGTGGACTACCACAACCTGTCCGCCGGTGTCGTGGCCCTGCACAAGGGCTACAAGCTGTAAGCCTGGCCGGCCCTCTGCTCCGGTCCGACCGGGCCGGCTCCACTTGCACGCCCGATGCCCTCTGCCATGACCGACCCTGCCCTGCTGCAACGCTTTGACGCCCTGCTCGACCGCCTTGACCGCCTGCTGCCACCGCCGCTGCCGCCCACTGACTGGAACGCGCCGGCATTCCGCTGGCAGCGGCAGAACGGCCGAGGTGTCTTGCGTGCCGTATCGGCGCCGCACACCGTCCGGCTGGACGAACTCACCCATGTCGAGCGGCAGAAAACCCGCCTGCTGCGCAATACGGCCGCCTTTGTCGCCGGACGCCCGGCCAACAACGTGCTGCTGACCGGCGCGCGCGGCTCGGGCAAATCCTCGCTGGTCAAGGCCCTGCTGCCGGCCTTCATGGCCGACGGGCTGCGACTGGTGGAGGTCGACCGCCAGCATCTCGCCGACCTCGCCGACATTGTCGAGCCGCTGTCCCTGCGTCCGGAACGCTTCATCCTGTTCTGTGACGACCTGTCGTTTGAAGAGGGCGACGACGCCTACAAGGCGCTCAAGAGTGCCCTGGACGGCGGACTGGCCCAGCGGGCCGACAACGTGCTGATCTATGCCACTTCCAACCGTCGCCACCTGTTGCCCGACCGCATGGCCGACAACCTGGCCACCCAGCGCATCGACGACGAAATCCATCCCGGCGAAGCCGTCGAAGAGAAAGTCTCCCTGTCCGAGCGCTTTGGCCTGTGGTTGTCTTTCTATCCTTTCGACCAGGATGCCTATCTGGCAGCAGTCGGCGTCTGGTTACAGCACTTCGGGCTGGAACCGGACCCGGAGGCCGAAGCCGCGGCCCTGTTGTGGGCCCGCCTGCGCGGTGCGCGCTCGGGCCGCATTGCCTGGCAATTTGCCTGCGACTGGGCCGGCAGGATGCCCGAGGAACGCACTGCCCTGTCGCTATAACAACCGTGCCGCGGCCTTGGCCTGCTCGCGCGTCAGCTCGCGCACGTGCACCAGATAGGCGCCGGACAGGCCGAACATCAGCATGCCCAGTGCGGACTCATACGGCCCGAGCAGCCGCCCCAGCGCTCCGGCCGGCCCGTGGTCGGCCAGACCGACGGTTGAGTAGCTGGAAATGGAATAGAAAAACGCATTGCTGAAGCTCTCCATGCCGGCCGTGTGCCAGTAAAACAGCGCCCACAGCAGCACCGGCCCCATGTGCACCAGCATCAGCAGGTAGGTCACCACGCCGAACAGCACGGTCTCGCTGAAAGCGGAAACCCGGATGCGGCCGATCATGAAATGCGTCAGCCGGTTGATGCAGAAAATCCCCAGCGCATGCACGACCACGGTCAGCAGGGTCAGGAAGGCTGCCCAGAAAAAATACGCCATCACCTCATCCTTTGGTGCGTGGAACGGACAATGTGATTGATAATGCGGAATTGGACGGGGCGCTGCCCCGTTCGTTCTTTGCTGCCGACCTGCCGATATGCGTGACCTGACTCCCTTCATCAACCGCCTGAAAAAAAACGACCGCCACACCGCCAAGCTCGCCCGCCGGATGGCGACCGACTGCTGGCGTGTCTACGACCGCGACCTGCCGGAGTTTCCGGTAGCCGTCGACCGCTACGGCGACTGGCTGCACATTGCCGAATACGACACCGGCTGGCAGCAGGATGACGAAACCCGTGAAATCTGGGCGGAAGGGGTCAAGGCGGCCTGCGCCGAAGCCCTGTCCGTTCCGTTTGAGCAGATCGCCTTCAAGACCCGCCAGCGCCAGAAAGGGCTGGCCCAGTACGAAAAGACCGGTGACGCGGGCGAATTCTTTGTCGTCCACGAGGCCGGGCTGCGTTTTGAGGTCAACCTGACCCGCTATCTGGATACCGGCCTGTTCCTCGACCACCGGCCTACCCGCGCCCGGGTCCGCAGCGAAGCGGCCGGCAAACGTTTTCTCAACCTGTTTGCCTATACCGGCAGCTTTACCGTGCATGCTGCGGCCGGTGGCGCCAGCAGCAGCATGACGGTCGACCTCTCCAACACCTATCTTGACTGGGCCGAGCGCAATCTGGCGCTCAACGGGCTGGACCTGCCCTGCCACCGGCGCGAGCGTGCCGACGTACTGGCTTGGCTCGACGATGCCATCGACCAGGGTCAACAGTACGACCTGATCGTGATGGACCCGCCATCGTTTTCCAACTCGAAAAAGATGTTCGACACCCTCGACGTCCAGCGGGACCAGCACTATCTGGTCGACAGTGCCATGCAGCTGCTGGCACCTGGAGGGGTCCTGTATTTCTCCAACAACCTGCGCGGCTTCACGCTGGCAACCGAGCTGGCCGAGCGCTACCACGTCACCGACATTACCCATCAGTCCGTGCCGGAAGATTTCCGTAACCGCAAGATCCACCAGTGCTTCCGCATCATAGCCAAAGACAATGCGTGAACTTGACATGGATCAAGGTTAGATTTTCAGAGAAGTCTAATATTACATCTGAACCGCAGTTGGTTCGATGTAGTTTCTCCTCTATTTCTCCTTTGCAGACTTCTGCGCCGCCCTTTAGCGGCGCATTTTTTTGTTCGTCACATAGGCTATAACTATTACGTAACGGCAAGCAATTCAATTATCCAAGAGACTTGCGACCAGCTACGCTACTTCCATATTACTTGCCACCGGCCGTTAGCAGGCCGTCGTTCCGCCTTATGCAAAGGAAGCCATCATGGCCGTACAGATTCTGACTCAAGCCAACTTCAACGAAACCGTCCAGTCCGACAAGCCGGTCATCATCGACTTCTGGGCGCCGTGGTGTGCTCCTTGCCGCATGTTTGCCCCGATTTTTGAAGCTGCTGCCGACAAGCATCCGGACATCCTGTTCGCCAAGGTCAACACCGAAGAAGAACAGGCCCTGGCCTCGGCCTTCGGCATCCGCTCCATTCCGACCCTGATGGTGTTCCGCGAACAGATCATGCTGTTCCAGCAGGCCGGTGCCCTGCCGGCCAATGGACTGGAACAGCTGATCGGACAGGTCCGCTCGGTCGACATGGATGAAGTCCGCCGCCAGATCGAGGCGGAAAAGCCCGGACAATGATCCGCAAAAACGGCCGCAACAGCGGCCGTTTTTCATGCTGCCCGAACAGTCGTCCGGCTCAGGACTGCACCTCGCGTACCATCAGCACCGGCACCCGGCTGTTGCGCAGCACCATCTCGGCATCGCTGCCCATCAGCAGGCGGTCAAGTCCGCGCCGGCCGTGCGTGCCCATCACGATCATGTCGGCATTGCTCTGTTCGGCGGCCTCGACGATCAGGTCGGCCACCGTCGTCACGTCACGGGTCACGATCAGGCGTTCGGTCGCTACGCCCTTGGCCTGGGCGCTGGCTTCGGCACGGGCCACCAGTGCCTCGGCCTCGTCACGCAGGGTTTTGTCATGCCCGCCGGACAGGGTCAGGTCTTCGCGCGGGATGTAGGCGATCATCGGGTAGACCACGGTCGGATCAATGACGTGCAGCAGCTTGATCCTGCTGCCCAGCGCCGCGGCCAGTGCAATGGCTTCCTGCAGGCCACGCTCGGCAGCCGGACTGCCGTCCAGCGGAACCAGAATATTGCGATACATCATTGTCTCCCTTCATCGGATCGGATTGCATGGCGGCATGGTGCCAGCCCTGTGATTTTGGAGTTGCCGCGCCCGGAGCCGGTTCCGGCGCCAGCCTTTCCAGTATGGGGACATGACGCCGTTCCTGCTTGACCCGAGTCAACTCCTGGTGGCTTGTCCGGCGCCAAATACGCCATTTCACGCGCCGCAGCAAATTGTGTGGCATATTCGGAGCTAGGTTTTTACATACTCATTCAGGCATCTAACGCAGGAGCAACGATGAAGCCGATTCATGTGGGCATCATGGGCGTCGGTACGGTCGGCGGCGGTACCGCCACCGTGTTGAAACGCAACGCAGAAGAAATCAGCCGCCGCGCCGGCCGCACGATCGCACTCAAAATGGCCGCCAACCTGGACGTGGCCAAGGCACGCGAACTCGTCGGCGACGACGTGGAAGTGGTCAGCGACGCCCGGCTGGTTGCCACCCACCCCGACATCGACATCGTGGTGGAACTGATCGGCGGCACCGGCATCGCCAAGGACCTGGTACTCACGGCCATCGACAACGGCAAGCACGTGGTCACCGCCAACAAGAAACTGCTGGCCGAACACGGTAACGAAATCTTTGCCCGCGCCAGCGCCAAGGGCGTGATCGTGGCCTTTGAAGCGGCCGTGGCCGGCGGCATCCCGATCATCAAGGCGCTGCGCGAAGGCCTGACCGCCAACCACATCGAATGGATCGCCGGCATCATCAACGGCACCTCCAACTTCATCCTGACCGAAATGCGCGAGAAGGGCCTGGCGTTTGCCGACGTGCTCAGGCAGGCACAGGAGCTCGGCTACGCCGAAGCCGACCCGACCTTCGACATCGAAGGCCACGACGCCGGCCACAAGCTGACCATCATGTCGGCCATCGCCTTCGGCATCCCGATGCAGTTCGACAAGTGCTACCTCGAAGGCATCTCCAGACTCACGTCCGAAGACATCCGCTACGCCGAAGAACTGGGCTACCGCGTCAAGCTGCTGGGCATTACCCGCCGCGCCGCCAACGGCATTGAGCTGCGTGTACACCCGACCCTGATTCCGGAAAGCCGCCTGATCGCCAACGTCAACGGCGTCATGAACGCCGTGCTGGCCAAGGGCGATGCCGTCGGCCCGACGCTTTACTACGGCGCCGGCGCCGGCAGCCTGCCGACCGCCTCGGCCGTGGTCGCCGACATTGTCGACGTGACCCGTCTTGCCACCGCTGATCCGGAACACCGCGTGCCGCATCTGGCGTTCCAGCCGGAGTGCATTGCCGACCTGCCGATCCTGCCGATCGAAGAAATCGAAACCAGCTACTACCTGCGCGTGCCGGTAGTGGACCGTCCGGGCGTGCTGGCCGACATCACCCGCATCCTGGCCGACGAGCAGATCTCGATCGAAGCGCTGATCCAGAAGGGCAGCGACCAGGGCAGTCATACCGAAATCGTGCTGCTGACCCATCGCGTACAGGAAAAACACGCCAACTCGGCCATCCGCCGCATCGAGGCACTCGACAGCGTCAAGGGCCGCATCGTGCGCATCCGCATGGAAGCCCTGAATGGCTGACCTGCCGCCGCTGCCGGGCACGGCCATCCGCCCTGCCCGGGCGGCAGACCTGCCCGGCATCGTCGCCATCTACAACAGCACCGTGCCGCTGCGCACCGTGACAGCCGATACCGAGCCAGTCAGCGTGGCCAGCCGGCAGGCGTGGTTTGATGCCCATCACCCCGATCACCACCCGCTGTGGGTGGTCGAGGATGCCGAAGGGCAACTCCTGGGCTGGGCCAGCCTGTCACCGTTTTACGGCCGGCCGGCCTATGCGGCCACTGCCGAAGTCAGCATCTACCTTGCCGGACCCGCGCGCGGCCACGGCCTCGGGCGCTGGCTGCTCGACTACGTCATGGCCCGCAGCCCGGCACTGGGTATCCGCACCCTGCTGGGCTTCATTTTTTCGCACAACCCCGCAAGCCTTGCCCTGTTTGCCCGGGCCGGCTTTGCCTCTTGGGGAGAGCTGCCCGACGTGGCCGAGCTGGACGGCACCCGCCGTTCGCTGTCCATCCTCGGCCGGCATCTTCCCGACCCCGACCCGATACCATGAACTACATCAGCACCCGCGGCGCCCGGCTGGGCAGCTTTTCCGACATTCTCCTGATGGGGCTGGCCCCCGATGGCGGCTTGGCCTTGCCCGAGCACTACCCGCAGATCGACCGCGCCACCCTCGATGCCTGGCGTGGCCTTGATTACCCGGCACTGGCGTTTGAAATCATCCGCCTGTTCGCCGACGACATTCCCGCTGACGACCTGAAGCGCCTGGTGTCTGCCACCTACCGCGCCGAGGTGTTCGGCAGCACCGACATTACCCCGCTCAAGGAACTGGAGCCGGGGCTGGCGATCCTCGAGCTTTCCAACGGCCCGACCCTTGCCTTCAAGGACGTGGCCATGCAGTTCCTTGGCCATGTGTTCGAATACGTGCTGGCCCGCCGTGGCGAAACCCTCAACATCCTCGGTGCCACGTCCGGTGACACCGGCAGCGCCGCCGAATACGCCATGCGTGGCAAGGCCGGCATCAATGTGTTCATGCTGAGCCCACACGGCCTGATGAGCCCGTTCCAGCAGGCGCAGATGTACAGCCTGATGGATGCCAACATCCACAACCTCGCAGTGCGCGGCGTGTTCGACGACTGCCAGGACATCGTCAAGGCAGTGCAGAACGACCACGCCTTCAAGGCCCGCTACAAGATCGGCACGGTGAATTCGATCAACTGGGCACGCGTGGTGGCGCAGGTGGTGTACTACTTCAAGGGCTACTTTGCCGCCACCCGCAGCAATGACGAAAGCGTCAGCTTCTGCGTGCCGTCGGGCAACTTCGGCAACGTGTGTGCCGGTCACATTGCCCGCATGATGGGGCTTCCGGTCCGGAAGCTGGTGGTCGCCACCAACGAAAACGACGTGCTGGACGAATTCTTCCGCACCGGTGCTTACCGTCCGCGCGGCACGGCTGACACCCACATCACCTCCAGCCCGTCGATGGACATTTCCAAGGCGTCCAACTTCGAGCGCTTCGTGTTCGATCTGGTCGGCCGCGATCCGGCTAGGGTACGCGGGCTGTGGGCCAAGGTAGACGCAGGCGGCAGCTTTGATCTCGCCGGCACCGACGCATTCGCCCGCGTGGCGGACTTCGGCTTCGTATCCGGCAAGAGCTCCCACGCTGACCGGCTGGCCACCATCCGCTCGACTTGGGATCGCTACGGCGTGCTGGTGGACACCCATACCGCCGACGGCCTGAAAGTGGCCGCCGCGTGGCGTGAAACAGGGGTGCCGATGCTGTGCCTGGAAACGGCCCTGCCGGCCAAGTTCGAGGAGACCATCCGCGAAGCGGTCAACCTGACACCGCCACGACCGGCCGGGCTGGACGATATCGAATCCCTGCCCAAGCGGGTGACGGTCGTCAACGCCGATGCCGCTGAAATCAAGCGTTATGTCGAGGCCCGGCTCGGCTGAACTCCCGGCATTCAGCCTTGTGCGGCTACCTGAACAGGTGGCCGTTGTTTTGTCTGCCTGCCGGCCACGCTACAATCGCGGCATGCATGCTTTCCTTCCCGTAATGTTGTGTCTGGCGCTGGCCAGCCCTTTGGCTTGGGCTGCCCGCCAGGATATCAGCGCACTTGAAACTGCTGCTCGTGCATTTGCCGAAAACGAGTGGCAAGGCCAGAACGTGAACCTGCAGTTCGGCCAGATCGACCGGCGGCTGGCCCTACCGGCGTGCCGGCAGCCGGAGTTTGCCTGGACAGGCGAAAAACGGCAGGGCAGCAACGCACTGAAGCTGTCGTGCCCGGAACACGGCTGGTCATTGCGCTTGCCGGTACGGGTAGTCAGCCAGCAGGGACTGGTGACATTCATCCGTCCGCTGGAGGCCGGAGCGGTCATCACGGCCGAAGACATCCGCCTGGAACCCAGCCGGAACGGCCGGGCTCCGGCCGGCAGCTTCACCCGGATTGAAGACGTGGTCGGCAAGTCACTGGGGCGAGGGGTGGGTACCGGCGTGACCCTGCGGCGGGAAATGCTGGCTTCGCCGCTGCTGGTGCGCCAGAATGAACGGGTAAAGGTACAGGCCATCGGACCGGCTTTCAGTGTCTGGGCCGATGGTGTGGCACTGACCAACGGTAGCGAGGGTGAAGTGATTGGCGTACGCATGCCCGGAGGCCGTACCATACAAGGCGTAGTCGCAGCTGATGGCAGTATCCAGCTGCGCTATTGAAGCGGCAGGACGACAAGAAATCGCCGCGCTTGATTCAAGTCAGGGACCGTTTCGTCGATATTACAGTCAATACCAGACATGACAAGCAGGCGTATCGCCATGAAAATCCATTCACAGCTTCCACCGGCCCTTCAGCCGGCAGCACAACCGGGAAACCGCAGCAACGCGACCGGACGCAGCAATGTTGCGGACAAGAATGACCAGGTCAGCATCAATCCGCTGGTCAACCGTGTGCAGACTGCCGCAGCTGGCGAAACCGCTCCGGCATTTGATGCCGGCAAGATCGATGCCATCAAGTCCGCCATTGCCCGCGGCGAATTCAGCATCAATGCCGACGCGATTGCCGACGGCCTGATTGCCAGCGCCCGCGAACTGCTTTCGGCCCAGAAACCCTGATTTGACGTATGAGCCAGCCTGCTTCCCTGACGACTGAACAACACCTGGCCCGGCACTTGGGCGAGGAAACCGCTGAATACGAAATCATGCAGGCACTGCTTGCAGACGAGCAGCGGGCACTGATTACCGGTAACCCTCAGGAAGTGGAGCTGCTGGCCACCAGCAAGCTGCGCCAGCTTGAACGCATTGACGTACTCGGCCGTACACGGGCCGACCTGATGCATCAGCTGGGCCTGAACGACCGGACAGCCCTTTATGGCTGGCTGGCCGGCCGGCCAGACATTCTTTCTGCTTGGCAACGGCTGGAGCTGGTATCTGAAAAAGCCCGCGCGGCCAACAGCACCAACGGCAAACTGATCGCCGAACGCCTGACCCACGTCAACCAGGCCATCTCGACCCTGATGAGCAGCGACCAGAGCACGCTCGGCTACGAGCGTGACGGCAGCGCGCGCTCGGCCATCAGTGGCGGACGGAGTTTCGGCGCAGCCTGACGCGCTAAGCCTGCTCTCATGCTTTTATGGCAAGATACCGAGCGCATTTAACCGCCCGGTATTGTCATGACTTCCAGTGTTGCCGCCCTGCTCATCGTGGCCTTTGTCGCCGCCAACCTGCCTTTCATCCTGTCGCGCCCGCTGGGTGTTCTGGCCCGTCCCCGCAAGGCGTTCGGCTGGCACCTGCTTGAACTGGTCCTGATGTTCGGGCTGACCGCCCTCTTGGCTTTCTGGCTGGAAGGACGGCAATCGCCTCCGCACGCCCAGAACTGGCAGTTCTGGGTCACCAACCTCGCACTGTTCTTGGTCTTTGCCTTTCCGGGCTTTGTCGGCCGTTACTTCTGGCATCGCCGGGCAGCCCGCTGAGCCGGCTCCCCGACCCTCGTCCCGTTTTCAGCGGCGCCCCTGTCCGAACAGGTGTTTTTTCGCCTCGTCATCGACCGTCGACACCCGCGGATTCACGCCCTCGGCCCGGTCATAGGCCCGTTGCACGGCCGGACGGGCTGCCATGGCAGCATGCCAGCGTGCCACCTGCGGATAATCCGCCAGATCAATCCCCTGCTTCTCGTGCGGCACCGCCCACGGATAACTCGCCATGTCGGCAATGCTGTATTCGGCGCCGGCCAGCCACTCATGCCTGGCCAGTTGCCGATCCAGCACGCCATACAGCCGCTCGGTTTCCTTGCGGTAGCGCTCGATGGCGTACGGTACCGGCTCCGGTGCGTACTGGCTGAAATGGTGGTTCTGCCCCAGCATCGGCCCGAAGCCGGCCATCTGCCAGAACAGCCACTCCAGAACCGTAGTCCGCCCGCGCACCCCCGCCGGGATGAAACGTCCGGTCTTGTCGGCGAGATAAAGCAGGATCGCCCCGGACTCGAACACGGACAGCGGCTCACCGCCGTCGGCCGGCGACCGATCGACAATGGCCGGAATGCGGTTGTTCGGTGCGATCGCCAGAAAAGCCGGATCAAACTGCTCGCCGCGGCCGATATCGACCGGATGCAGGGTGTAATCCAGCCCCGCCTCTTCCAGAAAAATGCTGATCTTGTGCCCGTTGGGCGTGGTCCAGTAATACAGGTCGATCATGGCGCGGCTCCTTGCAGGGTGGGTCAGGCGTAAAACGGCGGCTCGCCCTCCGGGCGGGTCTTGAAGCGCTTGTGCAACCAGAAATACTGCTCGGGCTGTTCGCGCACCCGCTCCTCGATAAAGGCATTCATCCGCCGGGCATCTTCGGTTTCATCACCGGACGGGAAATCGTCCCAAGCCGGAAAACACTCCAGTTCGTACTGTGCAGCAGAAATGCGCCGGGGAATCACCGGCACCACCCTGGCCCGCGTCAGCCGGGCAATGCGCGACATGCCGGTGATGGTGGCCGTCGGCACACCGAAAAACGGCACGAACACACTGTCCCGCGCACCGAAATCCTGGTCCGGCAGGTACAGGAACGGCGTGTGGTCCTTCATGGCCTTGATGATCGACCGCAAACCTTCGCGGCGCGAGATGATCTTGCAGTTGCCGTAGCGCTGCCGTCCCTCATAGATCTTGCGGTCCAGCAGTTCGTTTTTCTGGTTGGAATAGACGCTGACCAGCGGGACGTCCTGGTTCAGGCGGAACACGCACATCTCGAACCCGACAAAGTGCGGGTACAGGATGATGACATTTTCGTCGCGCAGATCGGTCAGGTAGTGCAGGTTCTTGTAACGCACCAGATCGCGGAAGCGGGCATTGGGCGAATACCACACCACGCCGTATTCCAGCAGCAGCCGGGCCATGGCATGAAAGTGGTCGCGCAACAGCCGGTCCCGGGCGGCCGGTGTCCAGTCCGGAAAACAGGCGGCCAGATTGCGCTCGCCCACCCGGCGGCGCGGCTTGACCAGATGGTAGGCCAGCCAGCCGACGGGACGGGCCAGCCTGTCGATGGCAGACAGCGGCAGGAAGTGCAGCAGCCACAGGACAAAAAGTGCAAGACGCATGGGTTCAGTCAGCCTCGGAAACGGGAACGGTCGGCGGCAGTTCGGCACCGGCCGGATGTTTAAAGCGGTTATACGACCACAGGTACTGTTCGGGCGCCTCGCGGATCAGCGCCTCCACTTCGGCGTTGACCCGGCGGGCATCGGCCAGTTTGTCGCCGGTAAACGGCTCGGAAAGCGGACGGATGCGTACTTCGAATCCTTCCCCGACTCCCAGCCGGTGCCCGTAGAAGAAGAACGTATCCACGTTTTTCATCTCACCCAGCCGCGCCACCAGCGTCATGGTGTAGGCCCAGCGACCAAAGAACGGCACCCAGACGCCTTCGCCCTGCCCCGGCACCTGGTCCGGCAGCACGATGGTGGCCTCGCCGCTGCGCAGCGCCTTCATCACCTGCCGCACGCCCTGCGGGGTGGCCGGTGCCGTGCGACCGTTGCCGCGCACCCGCCCGGCCTGCATCATCGGCTCCAGCCAGGCCAGCTTGGGCGGCCGGTACATGGCCGTCAGCGGAAACGGCAGCCGGCTGGCAAGATAGCGCCCGGCAATGTCGTAAGCCCCCAGATGCGGCGTGACAAACAGCAGGCCGCGCCCAGCAGCCAGGCTGGCCTCGACGGCCTCCCAGCCCTCGCAGCGCCGGACCAGCCGGGCAATGCCGTCCACGTCGCGTCCCCAGGCAATCGCCAGTTCCATCGCGCCCATGCCGGTCTGTACTGCACTGGTGGCAACCAGGTGTTTATAATCACGTGGATTTGCCGCCAGCCCGGCCTGTTCCAGATTGGTTCCGGTCAGCCGGGCAAAACGTTTCGAGACCCGCAGGCCCAGCCACCCCGCTACCGCGCCGGTGCGCTGCAACAGTCCCAGGGGCAGATGCCCGGCCAGCGCGCACAGCGCCGGAAGCAGTTTGCTCATCGTGCTTGAGTGTCTTGAAAATACAAGCTGGCCATTCTACTGCCGAACGAACATTTCTCCATCAGGGAACCCCTTGTGAGCGAATACCTCTTCACCTCCGAATCCGTCTCCGAAGGCCATCCGGACAAGGTCGCCGACCAGATCTCCGACGCCATCCTCGATGCCATCCTCACCCAGGACAAGCACGCACGCGTCGCCGCCGAAACCCTGGTCAACACCGGCCTCGTCGTGCTCGCCGGTGAAATCACCACCCACGCCAACGTCGACTACATCCACGTTGCCCGCGAAACCATCAAGCGCATCGGCTACAACACCTCCGACCTCGGTTTCGATGCCAAGGGCTGCGCCGTGCTGGTCGGTTACGACAAGCAGTCACCCGACATCGCCCAGGGCGTCAACGAAGGCCAGGGCATCGACCTCAACCAGGGTGCCGGCGACCAGGGCCTGATGTTCGGCTACGCCTGCGACGAAACCCCGACGCTGATGCCGTTCCCGATCTACTACGCCCACCGTCTGGTGCAGCGTCAGGCCGAACTGCGCAAGGACGGCCGCCTGCCGTGGCTGCGTCCGGATGCCAAGAGCCAGATCACCTGCGCCTACGACAGCGAAACCGGCCTGCCCAAGCGCATCGACACCGTCGTGCTCTCGACCCAGCACAGCCCGGACATCAGCCACGACATGCTGACCGAAGCGGTGATCGAGGACATCGTCAAGCCGGTGCTGCCGGCCCACATGCTGACCGCCGAAACCAAGTTCCTGATCAACCCGACCGGCCGTTTCGTCATCGGCGGCCCGATGGGTGACTGCGGCCTCACCGGCCGCAAGATCATCGTCGATACCTACGGTGGTGCCGCTCCGCACGGCGGTGGTGCCTTCTCGGGCAAGGACCCGTCCAAGGTCGACCGCTCGGCAGCCTACGCCGGCCGCTACGTGGCCAAGAACATCGTCGCTGCCGGCCTCGCCCGCCAGTGCCAGATCCAGGTCAGCTACGCCATCGGCATCGCCGAGCCGACCTCGATCTCGGTCGATACCTTCGGCACCAACGCGATCCCGAACGAAAAGATCGTCGAGCTGGTCAAGCGTCACTTCGACCTGCGCCCGAAGGGCATCATCCAGATGCTCGACCTGCTGCGCCCGATCTACACCAAGACCGCCGCCTACGGCCACTTCGGGCGCGAAGAGCCGGAATTCACCTGGGAAGCCACCGACAAGGCTGCCGCCCTGCGCGCCGACGCTGGCCTGTAATCCCGCCTCTCCGGCACGCCCGTCCTGCCGGATTGACACCCCGAACCGCCGTGATACCCTCCCGGCGGTTTTTTTCGTCCCGCTTCCGCCAGCCCCATGCTGCATACCCAATCCCTGCCGACCATCCCCGACCTCGTGGCGCTGGCCGCCCAGGCACCGCACACCTTTCCGGTACTGCTGCAATCGTCCGGCACCACCGGCATCGACCTGCTGCTGGCCCTGCCGCGCGAACCACGCCTGTATTTCGAGGGTGACGGTGCGCAATTCGTCAGCGATCTGGCCAGCCTGCCGCTGGCACCGGTGCCGCACCCCGGATCTCTGCCGTTCATCGGCGGCTGGTTTGTCTATCTCGGCTACGAACTGCTGCATACCTTCGAGCCCAGCGTCGGCACGCCGCTGCCCGATCCGTTCCCGCTGGCTGCCCTGGTGCGCCACCCGGCCGCCATCGTGGTCGACCGCGATCGCCAGACCGCCACGCTGGTAGCGGAAACTACCACCGAGCTGGCTGAACTCACGGCCGCACTCGTCGCCACCGCCGGCTGGCAGGCACAGCTGCTGACATTGCAACACATCGAAGAAGACGACCCGGCCCGGTTCACCGAAGCCATTGCCCGCATTCACGACTACATCCGCGACGGCGACGTGTTCCAGGTCAACCTGTCGCGCCAGTGGCAGGCCACGCTCAACCCGGATGTCTGTCCGGCCGATGTGTTTGCCGCTCTGCGCCAGGCCAACCCGGCTCCCTTTTCGGCGCTGGTGCAGTTTGGTGCTGCCGGCAGCATTGTCAGTTCGTCGCCGGAGCGGCTGGTGCGGGTCACGCCGGAAGGCGTGGCCGATACCCGCCCGATTGCCGGCACCCACCCCCGGGCCGCCGATCCGGTCGAGGATGCCAGCCTGAAAGCGCGTCTGATCGGCGACCTGAAGGAGCGCGCCGAACACGTCATGCTGATCGACCTGGAACGCAACGACCTCGGACGCATCTGCCGTCCGGGCAGTGTCGAGGTCAACGAGCTGATGACCGTGGCCAGCTACGCCACCGTGCACCATATCGAATCCAACGTGCGCGGCCGCTTGCGCGACGGGCTGACGCCCGCCGACATTTTCCGCGCCCTTTTCCCCGGAGGCACCATCACCGGCTGCCCGAAAGTGCGCTGCATGCAGATCATCCGCGAGCTGGAAAGCTCGCCACGCCGCGCCTACACCGGCAGCCTCGGTTACATCAACCGCGACGGCTCGATGGATACCAACATCCTGATCCGCACCTTCATGCAGGAAGGCAACCGGCTACGGTTCCGGGCCGGCGCCGGCATCGTGATCGACTCGCAGCCCGAACGTGAATTGCAGGAAACCCGCCACAAGGCACGCGGCCTGCTGCGTGCGCTCGGACTGGAATAGTCCGGCAGCTCTTCGCCACGCGGACACATCCATCCGGGAGACAAGACCGGCACGACACGAAGCTCCGCCTCCGGCATGCCGCTCATGTCCTGGGCCGAAGCGCCATGACGACCGTCTGGCCGGACCGGCATCAGGCACGCACCCGGCGCTGGTCTGGGTTTGTTCCTGCCGGTATCCGCCCTCTGCCGGGCAGGAGGGGTACTGGCCAGTCGTCATGCCGGCCTGCCAGTCGCGCTCCTGCCCTCTTTCCAGGACAGGCCGACATGCGGTTCTGGTACCTGACGGTAGCCAGCGGCGGAATCCGGCCCGGCATGCAGGCCGTGCCAGTCATCCGGTCGATCCCCCTGACCGGACAACACATCAAGACAAACACCCCGCCTGGAAGCGGGGTGTTGGGCTGGTGACTGCCGGCGCTGTCTAACGACGGCTTGCGTGCAACACGAAAATGGCCGGCCGCTTTTTGTAGTCGGCACTGTCGCCTCGCCAGTCGACCACCGGCCGGCTGATGATCGACTGGGTCGGCAGGGTCAGGTCGCACGCCACGGTCAGCCAGGTCGAGGGCGCCAGCGTAGCGCGCAGGGTATCCAGCAGCTGCGGGTTGCGGTAAGGCGTCTCGATGAAAAGCTCGGCACTGTCCTCGTCGTGCGAGCGCTTTTCCAGCCGGCGGATGGCGGCGATGCGTTCGGCCTCGGGCACGGGCAGGTAGCCGTTGAAGGCAAACCGCTGCCCCTGGCTGCCCGAGCCCATCAGGGCCAGCAGGATCGACGATGGTCCGACCAGCGGTTCGACCGTAATGCCGTGCCGGTGCGCCAGCCGGACCAGGTTGGCGCCGGGGTCGGCCACAGCCGGACAGCCGGCCTCGGACAGCAGGCCGACGTCGTGGCCGGCCAGCAACGGGGCCAGCAGAGCCTCCAGCTCCGCCTCGACGGTGTGCTCGTTGAGTTCGGCAAGCTCCAGCACTTGCAGCGGCGTATCCAGCTCCAGCTGCTTGAGGTGCTTGCGGGCAGTCTTGCTGGCCTCGACCACAAAGCGGGTCAGGTGGCGGATGCGTTCACGCTGGGCAGGAATCACCCAGTTGTCGGGCGGCAAGTCGCCGAGCGGAGCGGGAATCAGGAAAAGCGTGGCCATTACAGTACCTCGACGCCGGCTTCCAGCAGCAGGTCCACCAGGTCAAAAAGGGGCAAGCCGATCAGGGCATTGGGATCGGTGGAATCAATGCGGGCAATCAGCGCCCCGCCGAGCTTTTCACTCATGCAGCCGCCGGCGCAGTGAATGGCATCCGGCTCGCGCTCAAGATAGGCGGCGATCTGTCCGTCGGTCAGGTTCCGCATGCGGACGGTGGTGATGTCCGCCCGTTCGCGCAACACGTCGCAACGGGCGTCGTAGAGCGCCAGGGCGGTGTGGAACACCAGCTCGCGGCCACGGGTGCGCCGGAGCATTTCGATGGCCGCGGGAACCGAGCCGGGCTTGCCCAGCTGTTCACCATCCAGCAGTGCCACCTGGTCGGAGCCGATGATCAGCGCATCCGGGCAGCGTTCGCCCAGCGAGCGCGCCTTGATGCGGGCCAGCCGGCAGGCCGTGTCCAGCGCGGATTCTCCGGGCAGCGGGGTTTCGTCACAGACGGGAGCCAGTGCCTCGAAAGGCAGGCCCAGACGGGACAGCATCTCGCGGCGGAATCGCGAGGTGGAAGCAAGGACCAAACGCATGAAAGTGAAGGATTCTTTTGACAGGGGAGAACGCGGATAATATCATCCGCCGTTTATGTCCCAACCCATTTTGATCAATCCGCTCACGTTCGCGCGTGAACGCCAGACACTCGACGGCAGCATGGCCGTGGCAGAGCTGGAGCGACTTCTTGAAGCGGTGGCCGATCCGGCCGGCCGTCTTGACTGGTCGCTCACGGGAGGTGTCGACAAGCTGGATCGTCCGTACCTGGTACTGGAGGTGTCCGGCCAAGTCGCACTGACCTGTCAGCGCTGTCTCGATCCGCTGCCTTTTGTCGTGACAGCCGATGCCTGCATCACGCTGTTTACCGACGAAAGCAAGCTCGAGGCCGCCAGCGATGAAGACAGCTCGCTGGATGCCGTCATGGCCGAAGACGAACTGGACGTGCTCGCCTTGATCGAAGATGAAGTCTTGCTGGGCTTGCCGCTCGCGCCGCGCCATGAGGATTGCCGTCCCGAGGCGCTTGAGGCGGCAAAGACCGACAAACCCAACCCGTTTGCCGTGCTTGCCGCGCTCAAGCGCAAGCCCGACTGAACTTGAATCGACTTAGGAGTCAATCATGGCTGTTCAGCAGAACAAAAAATCCCCCTCGAAGCGCGGCATGCACCGTGCCCACGATTTCCTGACCGCTCCGGTGATCGCCATCGAGCCGTCCACCGGCGAAGCCCATCGTCGTCACCACATCAGCCCGAACGGTTTCTACCGTGGCCGCAAGGTTGTCAAGGGCAAGGACGAGTAATCCTTCGTCCGCCAGCGCTGTCACCTGATCGGTCCCAGGACGGAAACGGTAACGGTGCCACTCATTCCCGAGCCGTGCCATCGCACGGCTTTACTTTTCCCGGATTAGCATGACACTCACAGTAGCTGTCGACGCAATGGGAGGTGACGTCGGGGTCGGCGTAACCGTACCTGCCGCCGTCGACTTTCTTGACCGCCATCCGGACGTCAGACTGATCCTGGTAGGCCAGCCGGACGCCATTGAAGACGAGCTGACCCGCCTTGCCCGCCCCCGTTCCGGCCGCCTGACCGTCCATGCCGCCTCGCAGGTCGTGGCCATGGATGACTCGCCCCAGTCGGCGCTCAAGAACAAAAAAGATTCCTCCATGCGGGTTGCCATCAACCTCGTCAAGGAAGGCCAGGCGCAAGCCGCCGTATCTGCCGGCAATACCGGCGCCCTGATGGCCACTGCCCGTTTCGTTCTCAAGACCATCCCCGGCATCGACCGCCCGGCCATTGCCAAGCTGCTGCCCACCATGAAGGGCGAAAGCTGCGTACTCGACCTGGGCGCCAACGTCGACTGCACGCCGGAACAGCTCTTGCAGTTCGGCATCATGGGCGCCACCCTGATCGAAGGCGTCACCGGCCGCAACAACCCCACGGTGGGACTGCTCAATATCGGCTCGGAAGAAATCAAGGGCAACGACACGGTCAAACAGGCCGCCGAACTCCTGCGCAATTCCAGCCTGAACTTTTACGGCAATGTCGAGGGTAACGACATCTACCTCGGCACGGTCGACGTCATCGTCACCGACGGCTTTACCGGCAATGTCGCCCTCAAGACGTCGGAAGGGCTGGCACACATGGTCGGCGCCCTGCTCAAGCAGGAATTCGGCCGCAACCTGTTTACCCGCCTGAGCGCACTGGCAGCCCTGCCGGTGCTCAAACACTTCAAGAAACGACTCGATTCCCGGCGTTACAATGGCGCCAGTCTGGTCGGCCTGCGCGGCATCGTGGTCAAGAGCCACGGCGGCACCGACAGCCTCGGTTTTGGCTATGCCATCGAAGAGGCCGTCGCCGAAGTCCGCGGCAACGTAACCGGACACATCCAGGAACAGGTCAGCCGCCGGCTGGCTGCGCTGGAGCCCGGTGACGCGACCTTGTCATCCTGAGAGTCAGTAGCCACAGAGAGATTTCCCCATGCCCTACGCCCGGATTCTGGGAACCGGCAGCTATCTGCCCGATACCATCCTCACCAACACCGAGCTGGCCAAACGCGTTGAAACCACCGACGAATGGATCGTCAGCCGGACCGGCATCCAGGAACGCCGCCTCGCCGCCGAAGGCCAGCTGACCAGTGACCTGGCGTACCGCGCGGCCCTGCGCGCCATCGAAGCGGCCGGCATCGAAGCCGCATCGATCGAAATGATCATCGTGGCCACCACCACCCCGGACATGGTTTTCCCCAGCACCGCCGTTGTCGTGCAGGAACGCCTCGGCCTCGCCGGTGTCCCCGCCTTCGACGTGCAGGCAGTCTGTGCCGGCTTCATGTACGCCTTTGCCACGGCCAACGCCTTCATCCGCAGCGGCCAGATCAAGCGTGCGCTGGTCATCGGCGCCGAAACGCTGTCGCGCCTGATCGACTGGGACGATCGCCGTACCTGCATCCTGTTCGGTGACGGTGCCGGCGCCGTGGTGCTGGGTGCCGACGAAGATACCGGCGTCCTGTCGACCGAACTGCGCGCCGACGGCCGCTACAAGGACATCCTCAAGTGCGATGCCCGCCCCTCGCAGGGCGTGCTGGCCGGCAACCCGTTTGTCTACATGGACGGCCAGGCCGTCTTCAAGTTTGCCGTCAAGGCGCTGGCCGACATTGCCGAAGTCACCCTGGCCAAGGCCGGCAAGACCAAGGCCGACCTGGACTGGCTGGTGCCGCACCAGGCCAACCTGCGCATCATCGAAGCCACGGCCAGACATCTGGCCCTGCCGATGGACAAGGTGGTCGTGACCCTGCCCAACCATGCCAACACCTCGGCAGCCTCGGTGCCGCTGGCACTGGATGCTGCGGTACGCGACGGCCGCATCCGGCGCGGCGAGCTGCTGTTGCTGGAAGGCATTGGCGGCGGCTTTGCCTGGGGCTCGGCCCTGCTGCATTACTGATTCCGTTTCCCGCTGCACAAGACGCCGGCCATGCCGCCGGCTTCCACATGCACCGGACCGAACCGCCTCCCCTTCGCAAGGAGATGTCGCATGAGTTTTGCGTTTGTCTTTCCCGGTCAGGGCTCGCAGAGCCTGAACATGATGGCAGGCTTTGCCGCCCATCCGGTCGTACGCGCCACGTTTGATGAAGCCGGCTCCGTGCTGGACCTCGACCTGTGGGGCATGCTTACGGCCGAATCGCCGGACGCCATCAACCAGACCGTCAACACCCAGCCCCTCATGCTGGCAGCCGGTGTCGCCGTGTGGCGTGCCTGGCGTGCTGCCGGTGGTGCCTTGCCGGCTGCCGTGGCCGGCCACAGCCTGGGCGAATACTCAGCCCTGGTCGCGGCCGACAGCCTGGCCTTTGCCGATGCCGTCCGGCTGGTCCGCTTGCGTGCCGAAGCCATGCAGGCCGCCGTGCCGGCCGGAACGGGCGCCATGGCTGCCATCCTGGGGCTGGACGACGCAGCGGTCGTCGCCGTCTGCGAAGCCGCAGCGCAAGGCGAAGTGGTCGAACCGGTCAACTTCAATTCACCGGGCCAGCTGGTCATCGCCGGTCACAAGGCCGCTGTCGAACGCGCCTGCGCCCTGTGCAAGGAGCAAGGCGCCAAGCGGGCGCTGCTGCTGCCGGTCTCCGTACCTTCGCACTGTGTCCTGATGCAGCCTGCCGCCGAGCAGCTGGCCGCGGCACTGGCGGACATCGAAGTGCGCAAGCCGGGCATCCGGGTGATCCACAACGCCGATGTGGCCAGCCATGACGAGCCGCAGGCCATCCGGGACGCGCTGACCCGCCAGCTGTATCGTCCGGTCCGCTGGACCGAAACGGTCCGCCTGCTGGCCGAAGACGGCCTGACGCAACAGGCCGAGTGCGGCCCCGGCAAGGTGCTGGCAGGTCTTGGCAAGCGCATTGATGCGCGCGTCAAGACCTTGGCGCTGACCGACGCCGCGGCACTGGAAGCTGCGCTGACCGAATTCGCCTGATCCCCGTATCCCGCAGGAGCCATTCATGAGCCTACAAGGCAAAATCGTCCTCGTTACCGGTGCCACCCGCGGCATCGGTGCTGCCATTGCCGATACGCTGGCCCGGGAAGGGGCCATCGTGATCGGTACCGCCACGACGGAAACCGGTGCCGTCGCCATCAGCGAGCGTCTGGCGCCGTTTGGCGGCCAGGGCATCGAATTCAACGTCAATGAAGGTGCAGAGCAGGTTGAACGCCTGATCAGCTACATCGACAGTACTTATGGTCCGGTCGGCATCCTGGTCAACAATGCCGGCATCACCCGTGACCAGCTGCTGATGCGCATGAAGGAAGAAGACTGGGATGCCATCATGGACACCAATCTGAAATCCGTCTATCGCCTGTCCAAGGCCGTGCTGCGCGGCATGATGAAGGCCCGCGAAGGCCGCATCATCAATATCGGTTCGGTCGTGGGCTCGATGGGCAATGCCGGACAAAGCAACTACGCGGCGGCCAAGGCTGCTGTCATCGGTTTTTCCAAATCGCTGGCACGCGAAGTCGGCAGCCGCGGCATTACCGTCAATACCGTCGCGCCGGGTTTCATCGAGACCGACATGACGCGTGATTTGCCGGATGCGCAGCGCCAGGCGCTGGAAGGCCAGATTGCACTGGGTCGTCTGGGTGCGCCCCAGGATATCGCTGACGCCGTAGCATTTTTGGCCTCGTCACGCGCTGCTTACATCACGGGTCAGACCCTGCATGTAAACGGTGGCATGCTGATGCCTTGATTTTTACCGTGACTGCCTGCACATTGGCAGGCATTCGCTGCAACACTTCGAAATTCGCGTCATTGGATTTAGGTATTTTGCTCTAAATTTTTTTTGGTAGAATGACGCGGTTTCATTACCCCGCTTTGAAAGGCCTAGGTAAATCCAAATGGAAAACATCGAACAGCGCGTCAAGAAAATCGTCGCAGAACAACTCGGCGTGAACGAAGCCGAAGTCAAGAACGAATCCTCGTTCGTGGACGATCTGGGCGCTGACTCGCTCGACACGGTGGAACTGGTGATGGCACTCGAAGAAGAATTCGAATGCGAAATCCCGGATGAAGAAGCCGAGAAGATCACCACCGTCCAGCAGGCGATCGACTACGTGACCGCCCACCTCGACAAGTAATCCCGCGATTTTCAGAGACCTCTGCCCAAGGCACATCAACGTGCCTGACCGTGCAGGGGTCTTTTGCCGTTCTGGAGCAGGTAAACGCCCGTTTGACACGGACAGGTTCCTGAAACCTCCCCGATCTTCCGGCGGCAATCGCATCGCATTCAGTAAAAGGAGTTCGACTTGGCTCGACGCAGAGTAGTCATCACCGGTCTTGGCCTGATCAGCCCGGTCGGCAACGACGTCACCACCGGCTGGGGCAACATCGTTGCAGGCCGTTCTGGCATCAGCCGCATCAGCCGCTTCGATGTGGAAAACTTCCCGATCCAGATCGCAGGTGAAGTCAGGGATTTTGACGCCAGCCAGTGGATTTCGGCCAAAGACGCCCGTCGCATGGATACGTTCATCCATTACGGCATGGCTGCCGGCATCCAGGCTGTTCGCGACGCCGGTCTTGAAGCCATTGCAGGCCTTGACCCCGAACGTGTCGGCGTCATCATCGGCTCGGGCATTGGCGGCCTGCCGATGATCGAAGACACCCACAATGCCTATCTGGCAGGGGGTGCCCGCAAGATCTCGCCGTTTTTCATTCCCGGTTCGATCATCAACATGGTGTCGGGCAACCTGTCGATCCTCTATGGCTACAAGGGCCCGAGCTACGCGATCGTGTCAGCCTGCACGACAGCCACGCACTCCATCGGTGACGCTGCCCGCCTGATCGAATACGGTGATGCTGACGTGATGGTTGCCGGTGGTGCTGAGTCCACCGTATGCCCGTTGGCGATTGGCGGTTTCGCATCCGCCAAGGCATTGTCCGGCCGCAACAGCGATCCGGCCGCGGCCAGCCGCCCTTGGGACAAGGACCGCGACGGTTTTGTTCTGGGTGAAGGTGCCGGGGTTCTGGTGCTGGAAGAATACGAGCATGCCAAGGCTCGCGGTGCCAGGATTTATGCTGAACTGGCAGGCTACGGCATGAGTTCCGATGCCTATCACATGACAGCACCGTGCGAAGACGGTGACGGCGCCATGCGCTGCATGAAAACCGCCCTCAAGAATGCCCGGATGAATCCGGATGAAGTCGACTATCTCAATGCCCATGGCACGTCGACTCCGCTGGGTGATGTCGCCGAAACGGTTGCCGTCAAACGTGTATTTGGCGACCACGCTTACAAGCTGGCTGTCAGCTCGACCAAATCGATGACCGGGCATCTGCTCGGCGCAGCAGGTGGCGTAGAGGCCGTATTCTCCGCCCTGGCAGTTTCCGAACAGATCCTGCCGCCGACCATCAACCTGCACGAAGCCGGTGAAGGCTGTGATCTCGACTACGTCCCCAACGAGGCACGCCATGCCCGTGTAAATGTGGCATTGTCGAATTCGTTCGGATTTGGCGGCACCAACGGTACGCTGATTTTCAAGCGCATCTGAACAAGCAACCAATCATGACAACGGGCACCGGATGGTGCCCGTTTTTCATTCTGCTCCACACAAGTCAGAACAGCTCGATGCTGCCGTCCAGAGGCATGCGGCGCAGCCGTTCCCGGTAACTGAGTTCACGTTCAAAGATCGTGCGGTTATGCACTTCCTTGATCTTTTTGACCAGTACACGCCCGCTTCTGGAAAAGAAATACAGCTTGCGCGGATAGCTGTCGAGCACGTCCTCCGCCATGACCGGAATCCCCTCCTTGGCCAGATACTGGCGCACGAAGTCAACATTGCGCTCGCCGATATTGGATTTGAGGATGCCCTTGAGCACATTGCCACCCCCGAAAATCTTGGCCTCCATGCGCTGCCGGTCAGCTCCCAGCTTGATCATCTCATTAATGAGGATTTCCATGGCATGCATGCCGTAACGGGCAGGCATGGTGGCCGCAGCCTCGGAATCCATCAGGGCATCCGGCAACATGAAATGATTGAGGCCGGACACATTGGCAGCCGAATCACGCAAACAGCACGACACGCAAGATCCCAGCACCGTGACCAGCAGCATGTCCCGGTTGGTGGCGACATATTCACCGGGCAGGACCTTGGTCGCTTCCAGCTTGAAATTATGGTCAAAGTACGTGGGTTTGGGCGCTGCGGCACTGGTCTGCTTGGTATTTCCGATAGTCATGATGTTCCAATTTCCTAGTGAGGAGCGGCCACGCCTTTCCCCTCTTCTGCCCGACCGCCTGCTCCACCCGCCATCCGGGTGACCATCTGGTGTGCCATGTCCCCCAGACTGGCAACCTCACATGCAGCACCGATTTCGATTGCTTCGCGAGGCATGCCAAACACCACGGAACTGGCCTTGTCCTGAGCATAGGTATACGCACCGGCTTTGCGTAGTGCGAGCAAGCCTTGCGCACCATCCCGCCCCATGCCGGTTAACAATACGGCGACAGTATGCCGTCCGGCAACCTTTAATGCCGAATGGAAAAGCACGTCAACAGATGGTCTGTGACGATTGACCGGATCACTGTCCACCAGTTGTGTACGCCAGTCTCCGGCCTGGGCCGAAAGCTGCAAATGTGCATGCCCGGGAGCGACCCACACCTGCCCCGGAGCCAGTTTTTCCCCGCCTTGCGCTTCACGGACCTGCAAGACGCAAGCCTGGTCCAGCCGACGGGCAAATGAAGCCGTGAATCCGGCTGGCATGTGCTGGACGATCAGCACAGGAGGCATCTGGGCCGGCAATGCCGAAAGCAACGTCACCAATGCCTCCGTTCCACCGGTGGATGCCCCGATCAAGACCAGGGCATCCCTGGCCGGAGGACGCAGTGACGGCATTGCCGGCGATTTATTCAAGTTGCATATTCGAGACAGATTGGCCTGTGCCGCTTTCTGGATCGCACCGGTCAGCTGCATTGCAAAACGCGGTATGGCCTGCCCCAGACCAGCCCCCGGCTTCTCCACAACCTCCACGGCCCCCAGCGCCAAGGCCTCGATGGCGACCTCGCTTCCACGAGCGGTCAGGCTGGACACCATCACTACCGGCGTCGGACGCAAACGCATCAGGCGACGCAAGAACTCCAGCCCGTCCATGTGCGGCATTTCCACATCCAGCGTCACCACATCAGGAGCCAGCAAGCGGATGCTTTCACGCGCCTGCAACGGATCCGCCGCCTGCCCGACACAGCACATGCCGTCACAGGCATTGATCAGCTCGGCCAGCAGATTACGCATCAGGGCAGAATCATCCACCACCAGAACCCGTACAGGCTGACTCATACCGCTACCTCCGTTGTCGCCAGGCGATACACCGTTTGCCCACAGGAAACAAACGGGGTGTCCTGGCTGACAATGTTTTCCGCATGGCCCAGATACAGCCGGCCATGGGGTGCCAGACGTCCGGCCAGCCGCTTCAGGATGGCTTGCCTCGTAGTTTCATCAAAATAAATCAGTACGTTACGACAGAAAATGGCCTCGAATGGCGCACCTTTTCCCCAGCCGGATTCGATAAGGTTCATCACCTCAAACCGTGCCAAGCTCATCAGTTCCGGACGAATGCGCGCCCGCCCGGACTGAGCACCGCGTCCGCGCAACCAGTAGCGGCTGCGACAGGCAAACGGCAAGGCCTCGACCTGGACCAGCGGATACACACCGGATGCCGCCTGGTTCAGTACCTTGATGTCCACGTCGGTAGCCAGCAACTCAACCCGCGGTGTCAGCGAGTTCCGTTCTTCGCACAACGCCATCAGGGCCGACCACGCTTCTTCTCCGGTCGAAACTGCCGCACACCAGATCCGGAAAGGCCGGTCAGACGGATGTGTCCGGAACTGTTTGACCAGCAGTTCAAAATGGTGGCGCTCCCGGAAAAACGCCGTCAGGTGTGTGGTCAGGGCACCGATGAACCCCTGCCATTCCGGGTGAGCCGGGGCCTCCTCAAGCAAATCAAGGTAGTCCGCAAACCGGCTGAAACCACACTTGCGCACTTGCCGGGCCAGCCGGGCATACACCATGTGTTCCTTGCCTTCCCCCAGACAGACCCCGCAGCGGCGCCGGATCAGGCTGGCGGCCCGCTCGAAATCACGTCGCTCGAAGAGCAGTTCGCCAGCCTCGACCATCAGAACGACTCCCACTCGCCCACTGATTCGCCACTTCCTTGCTGTTCCGTCCTGGCCTGTCCGGAAGCCGGTTCGGCTGCCGGCAGGGCAAACTTGCCAATACTCCGCCCTTTGCCGTCAGCTCCCCGGGCACCGCTGCCCCCCAGGTTGAACTGGGCCACCGCCTGGGCAAGGCTCACGGCCTGCTCGCGCATGGCTTCGGCAGCCGCAGCAGCCTCCTCGACCAGCGTGGCGTTCTTCTGTGTCATTTCATCCATCTGGCTGACCGAGATATTGACCTGCTCGATACCGGTCGACTGCTCGCTGGAGGCCGCAGAAATCTCACTGACAATCCCGCTGACCCGCTGGACTGCCGCCACGATCTCGCTCATGGTCCGGCCGGCCTCGTCCACCAGCTGGTTGCCGGACTCCACCTTGCTGACCGAATCACCGATCAGCGACTTGATTTCCTTGGCGGCCGAAGCAGAACGCTGGGCCAGGCTGCGGACCTCGCTGGCGACCACGGCAAAACCCCGTCCCTGTTCCCCGGCCCGTGCGGCCTCGACTGCTGCATTCAGCGCCAGGATATTGGTCTGGAAGGCAATACCGTCAATGACACCAATGATGTCGACAATCTTTTTCGCACTGTCGGCAATGTCATTCATGGTGGCTACCACCTGGTGCACTACCTCGCCGCCCCGGGTCGCGATGTCAGAGGCGCCCATGGCCAGGTTATTGGCCTGACGCGAGTTTTCGGCGTTCTGCTTCACCGTGCCGGTGATCTGCTCCATGCTGGCAGCAGTTTCTTCCAGGCTGGCGGCCTGTTGCTCGGTACGGGCGGACAGGTTCTGGTTGCCCGCCGTGATTTCCTGCGCGGCATTGCTGATCGTGTCGGAAGCACTCTTGATGCGCTGCACGATACCTCGCAGGTGCTCGACCGTAGCATTGGTATCCTGGCTGAGGGCTGCAAACGTGCCTTCAAAGTCGCCCTTGACCCTGGCAGTCAGGTCACCGCGGGCAAGCGCTGACAGTACCTGGGCCACATCGCCGATCCCCTGGTGCGTGGTATCCAGCAAGGTATTGAGACCTTCGGCCAGTTGCCGGAAAAAGCCGGTCTTGTTGTCGAGCTTGATGCGCTGGGTGAAATCGCCCTTGGAGGCCGAATTGACGATACCGGCAACCTCCTGCTCGACAGCCACTTCAGCCGTACGGTCCAGCCATTCCACGACCGTTCCCAGCCGGTTGCCCTGCGGATCAAAAACCGGATTGGCTGTCAGTGCAAAATGGCGCCCGCCAATGCTGATCTGCGTATGAATGACCGAGGACAACCGGGCCAGCATGTCCTGCTGGTGCCGGGGGTTGCGGTGGAAAATGTCCATGTTGCTGCCCTGGACCTTGTCGGCACTGAAGTTCGGCAGCCCTTTGCGGATATCCGATTCGGCGGCTTTCAGCATGGCCGTGACACTGCGGTTCATGAACAGGATGTTTCTGTCATTGTCAGCAATCATCACGTTGGCATTGACATGCTCCAGGGCCGCACGAACGCGGGCATTTTCGATGGCCAGCCGGGACGTATCATTCAGCCGGGCAAAGAGGCTGGTGTGATCGCCCTCGGCCACCGGCAAAGATACGGACAGGTCTCCCTGGTTGAGGCGTAGCAACGCTTCCCGTGCCACGGCTGGGTCCCCACCGATTTCACGCATGACCGAGCGTGTCGTCAGCCGGGCAAACGCGATGGCCAGAGCCAGGGACAAGGCGATGCCAAAGCCGATCAGCCAGTTGCCGAACACGGCCATTTCACTGGCCTCGCCAGCACCTTTGGTGGCTGCTGCAGTCTTGTGCTCGATATAGCGCGTGGTAGCTGCCATCAGGACCTGCATCGCCCCCTGGGTTTCATTCATCAGGTAACGCCGGGCAGCTTCATGGTTGCCCTGGTCATACAGGTTCAGGAACTGGCTCCTGTCGGCAAGGACTGCCTGCCGGGC
The DNA here is from genome assembly GCF_000423285.1 of Laribacter hongkongensis DSM 14985. Classification (NCBI taxonomy): domain Bacteria; kingdom Pseudomonadati; phylum Pseudomonadota; class Betaproteobacteria; order Neisseriales; family Aquaspirillaceae; genus Laribacter; species Laribacter hongkongensis. The sequence continues at coordinate 6,290 of NZ_AUHR01000004.1, read as the reverse complement.
GCTGACCATGCTGTTGAGCAAGGGCATGTCTTCAGCCGGGGCACCGGCCTGCAGTTTTTGCAGGATTTCGGCGTTCGACTCGGCTGCCAGCTTGGCCTTGTTGCGTGCCTCGCGTACCAGTGCTTCCGAATCCAGCAGCAGCATGCTCTGCAGGGAATTGGTCACCAGATTGGAGTTGTCGATGATGTGGTTGGCCTCGATGACCTGCGGCAAGGCCGTATCGTTGAGATGGTTCACGCGGCTCTGCATGGACTGGTTCTGCCAGATGGATACACCGCCCAGCAGTACCGGGATGATGGCCAACAGGCTGAAACACACCAGCAGGCGCCGGCTCAAGCTCATGTGTGAAAACTTCATGCTACCCCCTGCATATCTGTATTTGCCCGAAGGCACACACTCAACCGGCCTGTGCCAGCGAGTCATCAATCAAAGCCATGTCAGGACTGCACATCAGGCGTTCGATATCCAGCAAAATGACCATTCCTTCCTCATACGGACCCAGTCCGGTCATGAAGCTGGTGTCCACCGCCCCCATGTCAGGTTTGGGATGGATTTCGTCCGGTCCGAGGGCGATCACGTCAGACACGCCATCTACAACCACCCCCACCGTGCGCTGGCTGACGTTGAGAACGATCACCACGGTTTGCGCGCCGTAGTCGATTGCTCCGGTTGAAAACCGGATACGCAGGTCAACCACCGGCACAATGGCACCCCGCAGGTTGATGACTCCCTTGATGAATTCCGGTGTACCGGCAATGCGGGTGACGGCATCGTAGCCCCGGATTTCCTGCACCTTGAGCAGGTCAATGCCGTAGGTTTCCGGGCCGAGCGCAAACACGAGGTATTCCCGTGCGCCTCCCTCCTGATGGCTGTCAGCCATGGCTAGCCTCCCTGCCCCATGCGCACGACCTCGGCTCCGTCCAGGATGAAGGCCACCTGGCCGTCTCCCAGAATGGTGGCCGCAGCCAGCCCGCGCACGCGGCGATAATTGGTTTCCAGGTTTTTGACGACAAACTGTTGCTGCGAGACCAGATCGTCCACCAGCAAGGCCACGCGCTGGGACGCCACGGTGATGATGATGACCAACCCTTCATGGGCTTCGCGGACACGTGGCTGGATATCGAAAATTTCCCACAGCGCCAGCAAGGGCAGGCATTCGCCGCGCACCCGCAGCAAACGGTGTTGCCCGGCCAGCGTGAAAACGTCTTCCGCGCGGGGTTGCAGCGACTCCACGACCTGCGACAGGGGCAGGATGTAGATTTCGTTGCCGATGGCAATCGACATGCCGTCAAGAATGGCCAGCGTCAGCGGCAAATGCAGGCTGATGGTCGTGCCGACTCCGGCAAGGGATTCAATCCGGATGGAGCCGCCCATGGCCTCGATGTTGCGGCGGACAACGTCCATCCCGACACCGCGCCCGGATACATCCGTGACGGCCTGCGCAGTGGAAAATCCGGGTTCGAAGATCAGTTGCCACACTTCGGCATCATTCATCGTGTCACTGACGTTCAGCCCCTGCTCGCGCGCCTTGGCCAAGATGCGGTCACGCTGCAAACCAGCGCCGTCATCGCTGACTTCGATCACGATGTGGCCGCCCTGATGAAAGGCCCGCAATGTCAGTCGCCCGACCGGAGGCTTGCCCGCACCGGCCCTTCCCTCGGCAGATTCCAGTCCGTGGTCAAGGCTGTTGCGCACCAGATGCGTCAGGGGATCAGTCAGTTTTTCAACAAAGCTTTTGTCGATTTCGGTCTGCTCACCGATGACCTGCAACTCAACCGCCTTGCCAAGCTTTTGCCCCAGCTCGCGCACCAGTCGCGGAAAGCGGCCAAATACACTGGCAACCGGCAGCATGCGCACCGACATGACGGCCTCTTGCAGTTCGCGGGTCGTACGTTCCAGCTGGGCCATGCCCCGCTGCAATTCTTCACTGGCCAGCGTACCAAGCCTCTCGACCTGCTGCGCCAGCATCGACTGGGTAATGACCAGTTCTCCGATCCGGTTCAGGAGCTGGTCAACTTTCTCGACATTGACCCGGATCGAGGTTTCCGGTTGAGGTGTCGCCTGACGCAGGGCAGGCGTACTGCCGGTTGCCGCAGGTTCTGCTACGGGAGGAGACACATCCGCCGTTGCAGCAGCCGGCGGCGCAAACAGGCCCCAGCCCTCGTCAACGGGTGCAGCCGGTTCTGTGGCACTTGTGGCCACGACCCGTTGAGTATCCACAAAAACGCCAAATGCCTCGTCGCCCTGGCTTTCGAGGTGCTCCAGCCGGAATTGGCCCGGGGGCAGCCAGAAAGCCAGGCTTTCGGCAATGTCGGTGGCCGAGAGCCCGCTTTGCAACTGGAATACCAGTTCTTCACCCTGCTCTCCGCAAGGTTGAACGGTGCCCAGTGCGGCCAGCCGGTCTTGCAATCCTTCCGGATGCCCCAGCTGCCGGTCCCAGCACAACAGATAATGGCCACCATCAGGCCGGGATGAAGTAACAGGTACTGGCATGTCAGTACCCTCGTCATGCGCAGCCAGCAAGGCAGCCTCTATCTCGGCAAGGCGTCCGGGATCGACAGCGGTGGCTCCGTCCCGGTGCGCGGCCAGCTGGTCGGCAATCACGTCCCGTGACTTGAGGCACACGCTTATCCGCCCGGCAGTCAGGGGAAGCTCTCCACGACGGATGCGGTCCAGCAGGTTTTCAAGCCCGTGGGTAAATCCGGCAATGTCGGCAAAACCGAAGGTACCGGCACTGCCCTTGATGGAATGTGCGGCCCGGAAGATGGCATTGAGTGCCTCGCCATCGGTAGTCTGGCCGGGCTGGCTTTCCAGAAGCAGGCGTTCGATGGTTTCCAGGTGATCGGCAGCTTCATCGAAAAAAGCTGCATGGAACTGGCTGAGATCAATGCTCATGGTGCCGGATCACCCCAGGAGTTTGCGCACGACATCCACCAGTTTCTGTGGATCGAACGGTTTGACCATCCAGCCACTGGCACCGGCTGCCCGGCCCTGTGCCTTCATGTCATCACCGGCTTCGGTAGTCAGCATGAGGATCGGGGTTGCCCGGTATGCCGGCAGTTGTCTCAGCTCACGAATCAGGGTCAGGCCATCCATGCCAGGCATGTTCTGGTCGGTCAGGACCAGATCCACCCGGTGGCTGTTGGCCTCTTTCAGGCCGGCAAGGCCATCAGGGGCAGAAATGATGTCGTAACCCGCATTTTTCAGCGTGAAAGTGACCATCTGGCGAATGGAGGGCGAATCGTCGACAGCCAGTATGCATTTGGCCATTGCATGTCCTTTCTTGTTCGACAGGGAAGGCAAGCTGCTAGAACAGCTCGATATCCCCTTGTGCCAGGGTGTGCTGGCAAACCGGATTGCGTTCTTGAAGGTTTTGATGAAGCTTTTGGCCCAGTTGCTCACGCCGGGCCGGATCGGCATGGACACCGCATCCGGCAGCCAGCGTCACCAGCGCCTGCTGACGCTGGGCCAGATAGCGCGCCAGCTGGGTCACCAGGTCATGAAACTGGAGGTTGCGCACGATCTCGCCCACGGCCTGGTCAATGTCCTGGGTCAGTCGTCCAAGAGCCGATGAAGCTGTTTTCAACCGGACATGCTGCTGCTCGGCCTCATTGCGCATCACGTCAATGTCGGTTTGTGCCTGCACGACAAAAGCGTGGTCATCCCGGGCCAGATTGCCGGCAGCCTCGGTGGTATTGGTCACGGCCTCCCGGACGCCGTCCATGCGCTGGCGCACCTGGGCCGACAGTACACAGGTCTGGGTTGCCAGCTTTTTGACTTCGTCGGCCACGACGGCAAAGCCACGCCCGGACTCCCCGGCATGTGCAGCCTCGATGGCAGCATTCAGCGCCAGCAACTGGGTTTGCCTGGTGATCTTTTCGATGTCATCCAGCACACCGCCCATTCCCTGGACTTGCTCGACGATGGTTTGCATGTGCTGGACCAGCATGTCGGCGACCTGTTCGTTCTGGCGGATGGAGTCCAGAAAGCGTTTCAGGGTGCAATCCAGAGAAGATGAAAACTGGGCGAATCCGGTTTCACTGCTGGCACCTTCATACAGATGCCGAGTTTCGGCTTCCTGGCTGCGGGTACGCTGGGTAATGCCGTCAAAGCCGCCCATGAGATGTGACATGCCTTCGTCGAACAGCTGCTCCAGCCGTGAGAGGTCACTGCGGCATTGTTCTGCCAATTGCTCAACCTCGTGCCAGATTGCCCGCTCTCCTTCGGAAAGAGGCAAATCCCCGGAATCAGGAGTGTCCGCTCCGGCTGACTCTGCCACAGCGGGAGCAAGCGGCCAGCAGGCCATGGCGGTCAGTGACACCAGCAGCAGGGCCAGCAGCAAAGGCTGGGGAAATTGCCACAACAATCCGGCCCCGGTCGCCAGCATGCCCAGAGCCATGGCCTGGCGTACCCACGGCAGCTGCAAAACGGCAACAGGACGGACGGACATGACACTCTCCAATGTGGAGCCTGGCCGGCTCTCACTTTCTGTAATGGTCATGCCAGGTATAAGTCACGCCCCAAGCAACCGCCACAATGTCATTGTTTTGCAAAAAACGACCGTTCATCCTGATAAAAAGCCACAAAGCCGCTCCAGAAGCGGCTTTGTGGTCGGCGAGACAAATATATTGATTAGCTACCGTTGGTCGTTTGCGGGATGAGCGGTAGTGTTATTACAAACTTCGCTCCATCAGCATATCCGGCATCCAGATGGAGTGTGCCACCATGCTGGGTCACGATCTGCCGGGCCAAAGCCAGCCCTAATCCGGTACCGTCGGTTCGCGTGGTTACGAATGGTTCGAAAATCCGTTCGGCCATTTCAGGCGGTACGCCAGGCCCGCAATCGATCACGCACAGGGAGAGACCGGCTTCGGTCAGGTCGACGGCAAGCGTGACGACGCTGCCCGCCGGTGAAAACGCCATGGCGTTTTCAACCAGACATATCAGGGCACTCGCCAGCGTCTGCTCGTCAGCCATGATGAGGTCTGGTGCAGCCTGCAGTTCGATGTCAAAGCCAACCTGCCGGGCTGCCGCCAGCCCTGCTACTGCATGATGCACACTATCCAGCAGCCGCGATAACGGCACGCGCCCTGGTGGCATGATGTCACCCCGCACATAGCTCAATGTGTCCTGGATCTGGCCTTCCAGCTGGCGCAAACGCTCCAGCGTACGCTCGGCAAACCGCTGGCGTGCCGAAGCAGGCAGACCGGGCTCCGAGAGATTGGCTGCATACAGCATGGCAGCGGAAAGGGGTGTCCTGAGCTGATGTGCCAGCCCGGCCATCATCTGCCCCATGGCAGCCAGCCGCTCCTGGGCGGCCAGTTGTCGCAATAGCAATTGCGTCCGGGTGTTGTCATGCAGGAGGACGATGCGCCCCCCCATCGGCAACTCCCGTGTTTCGACCTGTATTTGCCGCACCACACCCAAGGGATCCGTCAGCCACCAACCATGGGCAACATCCGCAGGGGAGAGGGTCGTCATCAGCTCGTCCCACAACCGCCCCGGCCAACCGTTTCCCAGCATCTCGCTCGCAGCCGGATTCAGACTCAGGATACGACCGTCTGATGCACACTCGACCACGCCAGCAGGCAATGCATCCAGCAAAAGTGCCAGGCGTTCCGCCAACCCGACCCGCTCGGATGTCTGGCGAACCAGCGCCAGGTTAGCGAGTTCAAGCTGCGCAGACAGGCTGGCGACATCTTTCTGGAGTTTGGCATAAGAGTCGATTAATTCGACGGATGCCTGGTTAAAGAGCGAAAATGCCGTTTCCAGCCGATCGGCGGCATGAGTATTTTCTTGAGGCTGATCACATGACATGCAAGGCTTTATGACGTTGGTAAAGACTTGTGGTAATAATGCGGCAAATTGCTGCGTCTGAGTTGACTGGGCTCAGGATTTACCCGGTTTATCCGATATAAAAAGCACATTATCCGGTCTGTCCGGTATCTTGATCCAAGCGGAGTGTCCTGTGTCTGACCTTTTGAAAAGCATTGATGCACGAACCAAGCTCGCAGGAGCCAACAAGCTGGAAATCCTGCTCTTCTCGCTCGGCACCGATCAGCGCACCGGTCGCAAGGAAACATTCGGCATCAACGTCTTCAAGGTCCGCGAAGTCATGCGGACCCCCGAAATCACTTCCGCTCCCGAAATGAGCTCCGCCGTCGAAGGCATGGTCAGCCTGCGCGGGCAGCTCGTCCCGGTCATCGACCTCGCCAAGTACACCGGCATCATCACCGACAAAAAACCCGAAATCATGATCGTGACCGAATACAACGGTCACACACAGGGCT